>JBKGUS010000556.1:0-17989 GCA_046462295.1 Thermoleophilaceae bacterium
TTGCGCTTCTGGACCGGGGTGTCGGGCGGGATGGCCTCGGCGCCACCAGGGCCGAGCCGCCTGGTTCCGATGAGTGCGTTCTCGTAGTCGATCCTGCCCTCCGTCATGTAGATGAACTCGGGGCCGGGGTGCGTGTGCACCGTGGTCCGGCCTCCTCGCGGGGGCACCCTCACTTCGATCATCGAGGCGAGCGGCCGCTCCGGGATGCCCTCGAGCGGAGCGCTCGCGAACACCCGCCGCCCCGCCCCGTAGCGCGAGCCCGGAGCCGCGAGCCGGATGTCCCACGCCTCTGCGCCCTCGCTTCCCGCGGCGAGGGTGCCCGCGTCTTCGCGTGCGGCCGCCTCTCCGGCGCCGAGATCTCCCAGCGTTCCGCGCCGGACGTACACGAAGCCGGGCGCGTCACCCTGCTGCAGCCGCTCTCCCGAGTCGAGGATCAGCTCGTGGGCCACCCAAGCCAGCGGTCCCCGCGGCAGCGACTCGAGGCGCTCGCGGGCGAGCGTCTGCGTTCCCGCGCTGCCCCCGAGCGCCCCGCCCATGCCCGCGCCTTCCTCGCCGTCGCCACAGCCCACGAGCAACGCTGCCGCAACGGCAAGGCCCAGTGTCAGCGCGCTCATGAGCCGCGCGGCAAGCTGAAGCGCACGCAGGCCCCGCGGGCGCTCTCCCGGAACCAGATACGCCCGCCGTGGGCCTCAACTATCGCCCGGCAGACCGTCAGACCCAGTCCGCTGCCGTTGCCGGAGCGCGAGCTGCCCGCCCCGCCGCGGTAGAAGGGCTCGAAGGCGAGCACCCGATCCTGCCCGGTCAGGCCGTCGCCCGTGTCGGCGACCTCCACCTCGACCGTGCTCCCGTTCGACTCGGCCAGGACGGTGACGCTCCCGTCCGCCGGTGTATGGCGGATCGCGTTCTGGATCAGGTTGAAGAGGACGCGCTGGAGCTTCTCCGGGTTCGCGCGCGCCGGCGCCAGTCCAGGCGGGACCGCCGCCGTGACGCTCACCCCGCTCACGCGGGCCTGCTCGCGCATCGCCTCGACGGTCTCCTCCACCAGCTCGCCGAGCTGAACCTGCTGCATCGACCACTCGATCTCGCCTGCCTCGAGGCGCGACAGCTCGAACAGGTCCTCTATCAGCGCCGACAGGGAACGGATGTGGACGGACATCTGCGTGAGGTAGCCGTGGCGGGTCTCGGCATCCACGAGGTCGTCCTCGATCGCGTTCGCGAGTAGACGCAGGGAGGTGAGCGGCGTGCGCAGGTCGTGGGAGACCGCCGCCACCAGGTCGCGCCGGGCCTGCTCTGCCGCGTCGCGCTCCGCCTCCCGAGCCGCGAGCTGGGCGGTCATGCGGTTGGCGGCCTCGGCGAGCTCCGCCAGCTCGTCCCGCGCCCCGGTCTGGATGCTCGAGTCGCGCCGTCCGTCGCCGACCGCACGGAGGCCGTCGCGCACCGTGTGGACGTCCCGCAGCGCGCCTCGCGAGAGCGACAGCACCGCGTAGGCGGTGAGCCCGCCCGCGAAGAGGAGGAGCAGGGCCATCAGCAGGGCGTCGTGCGGGGAGACGAACATCAGCAGACCGACCGCGCCCACCCCGAGCGTGACGAGCCCCACGCTGAGCCCAACCCCGAGCGCGAACTGGCGGCTCAGCGAGCCGGCGAGGCGGCGGTGCCGGGCGAGCAGGCGCACCGCCGCAAGCACCGGCGCGCCGGAGGCCAGCATGAACAGCGCCGTGAGCAGGCCGTCGCGGCCACCGTAGACGAGGCCCACCACGACACCGCCCGCCGTGGCGGCGGCGAGCAGCGCGGCGAATCCGCGCAGCGCTCTCACGGCTGGAACCGGTAGCCGACGCCCCATACGGTCTGCAGCCAGCGCGGGCTCGACGGCTCCGCCTCGATCTTGGCCCGCAGCCGCCGCACGTGCACGGTGACGGTGGAGGTGTCCGTGTAGAAGCTGTACTGCCACACGCTCTCCATCAGCTCGTCGCGCGAGAACACCTGGCCAGGATGGCGCACGAAGTGGAGCAGCAGCTCGTACTCGAGGACCGTCAGCTGGGCCTCCTCGCCGCGCACGGTCACCCGCCGCGACACCGGGTCGACTGTCAGGTCGTCGAACACGATCGGCTCCTCGCGCTCCGGCGAGCTGTCGACACGCCGCAACACCGCGTCCACGCGTGCGACGAGCTCCCCGGGCGAGAAGGGCTTGACCACGTAGTCGTCAGCGCCGAGCCGCAGGCCGATGATGCGGTCCGTGTGCTCGCCCTTCGCCGTGAGCAGGATGACCGACAGGCGGCGACCGCCGGGAGTGTCCGCCCGCAGGCGCCGCATCACCTCGAGCCCGTCCATGCCGGGCAGCATCAGGTCGAGCACCACGAGATCCGGACGCAGCTCGCCGGCCGCCCGCAGCGCCGTCGGCCCGTCCTGCGCCGCGCGCGCCACGTACCCGGCCCGCTCGAGGTAGCGCGACACCACGTCCGTGATCGTCGGCTCGTCGTCCACCACGAGGATCGCGCCACGCGGCTCGCCGCTTGCCATCGAGTTGATTCTGGCATCGAGCGGGGCCATCCTCATCCTCACCGCCCCGCCAGGCCGCGGGCGCGCAGGGCGAACACAAGCGCAGAGAACGTGAACATCGCGATGCTCAGGAGAAGCCAGCGCTCGAAGTAGACCTCGTTCGAGAGACCGCTCGCGCGCGCGAAGGTTCCGACACCCTTCCCCGCGATCAGCGGGAACCAGACGAGCGCGAGCAGGCCGGAGAGCAGGGCCGGCGCGCGGAGGTGGTTCAGTGCCGCGATCCGCAGCCGGCTGGGGCTCCCGCCCGGCCGCAGCAGAGCGGCCCCCGCGAGCAGCCCGAGCAGCGAGTAGAACGGCAGCAGCACGAGGTCGTGGGCCACGATCCCGCCGCCGAGCCAGACGAGCATGCGCGCCGGGTCGGCGAGGAGGTCGAAGGAACGCGACAGTGCATACGCGGCGACCGCGAGCGTCGCCAGGGCGGCGAGCAGATGCAGTGGGCCGGCGCCGTATGCCGCCTTGAACCGCCTCATGTCCTGAACACCAGCTTCCCAACCCACTTGGTGCAGTGCACGCCTGGCAGGGCAGGCGCGATCAGCCGGGCGGGATAGCCATGGTCGAGCGACAGGTCGGCGCCGTTCACCCGCAGCGCGAGCAGCGAGTCCGGGTGCCGCGTCTGGCCGCGGTTCAGCTCGATTCGGCGGAAGGCCCCGCGTGGCTGGACGGAGCGGACATCCGCGGCAGAGGGCGCGGGCACGCCGGCCAGTCGCGCGAGGTCCAGCAGCCGCACGCCCGTCCAGGTCTGCGTCGTCGACCATCCCTCGACGCAGGCGATCGGCAGCTCCGCGGTCACCAGCTCGAGCTGGAGCAGCTCCTCGCGGCTGAGCACCGCCCTGCGCTCTTCCTCGGAGTGCAGCAGCAGGCGCCAGTCGGGACCCACCTTGTCGGGCGGGATGCCGACCGCCCTCGCGGTCTTGTTCACGGGGAAGTCGTTTGGCCCGTCGCCCCGTCCGCGGCCGCGCGGCGCCAGCAGGGCCAACTCGGCGAGCGGCCCGCCTACCACTTGACCGGCGGTCATGGCGCCGAGTCCGAGCGAGGCCGCCCCCACGCCCGCCACGAGCGCGCGCCGGGTCAGGGTCACCCCCGCGGGCGCGACCGGCGCGCTGGTAACCATGCCCTCCAGGCCCGGCTCCGGCCGGGTGTCCGCGAGGTCCTCGCGCAGCGGCGCGAGCACCCCGCGCTCGTGGAAGACGCGTCGCATCAGCGGCAGCTTCAGGGCCACGTGGAAAACCAGCGCTGCGAGGAACAGGATCGCGCCGTAGTAGTGCGCCGGCACGAAGGAGAAGCCGAAGGGGTACCAGAGCTGGATGTTGATGACGCCGGTCGCGAGCGTGAACAGCCCCCCGCCCACCAGGAGGACGAGGCTCAGCCGCTCGAGCGCGTGTGCGGGCGAGAGCACGGGAGGGTTCTCGAACAGCTTCGGGATGACCGCCCAGAGCTTCGCGAGCAGCATCGGGATGGCGGCCACCCCGGTGACGACGTGAAGCCCTTGCGTGGCCGCGTACAGCCAGGCCGGGCTGGTTGGCCAGTCGAAGCCGTACAGGTCGAAGCCGTTCCCGGGGGCGGCTCCGCCGAAGACCGCGTTGGCGCCGATATCTGGGTCGTAGGCGGCGTGGGAAAGGAAGCCGGTGACCGCGCAGATCGCGAGCAGCGGCAGAAGCGCTGCGCTCAGCAGCGACGCCAGCCAGGGGCCGCGCAGCGGGCTGCGCCAGAAGCTTGCGCGGAACGGACCGGCCTCGGGCAGTCGAGGGACGCTCGGCATGCTCGACATCGAGCATGGCGCGCACCTGTTACACAGCCCTTACATGCCGGGCTTGTACGGCGGTGGGTCGAGCAGCTGCAGCACGCCGTCCGTGCGGCTCGCCACGAAGACCCGCCCGCTCCTCGGGTCGACCGCCACCGAGTTCGGCTGACGCACCGACGGAAAGGTGCGCAGCAGGCGCCGGTCGGTCAGCTCCGCCACCTGGTTGGTCGCCGTCAGTGTGACCCAGAACCGCCGTCGCTCGCGGTCGAGCGCGATCCCGTACGGCGCGCCGGCGAGGTGGGTCCGGCGATGCACGCGCAACGGGTCGGTACGCACTTCGACGAGCGCGTCGCCGCGCGTGTCCACGACGAAGAACCGCGCCCCGCCGCCGACGACATGTGTCGGCCCGATTCCGACGTCGACCTTGCCGACCGACCGGAGCGTGGCGGTGTCGAACAGCTCGAGCGCCCGCTCTCGCACCCCGACGACGCCCACGAGGTCGCGGCCGGTCGTCGCAGCCACGCCGCCAGGGCCGACCGGCGCGTCCAGCACCCGCACGCGCCTTCCCTCCTCGACCACCGACAGGGTGTGTCCGCGTTCGTCGCCGACGAAGGTGCGGCCGCGGGCGCGTGCCGCGTCGTGGGGCTGGCGTCCCACGCGCGTGCTCCGCACGCGGCCGTTCGGCAGCGTGACCTGGGCGAGGACGTTCGCCCTCTCCGCCGGCACGAGCACCGGGCCGCCGGGGCCTGCAAGCGCGAGGTGGCGGGGAGACTCGGGCAACGGCACGCGGCGCACCAACCGGCCGCCGCGGCCGTCGACCAGCGCCAGCCGGTCGGGGTCGGGGAGGCCGATCGCCAGCAGCCCGCTGAGCGGGTCGAACACGAGCCCCTCGGGCTTGCCCCCCAGCGCCACGACGCGGCCGGCCGGACGCTCCTCGAGGGCGGGCGAGCGGGCGGGCTCGGCGGCGGGTGTCAGGCCATCGCCGGAACCGCCGCAGCCGGCCAGCAGACCGGCGAGGGCGGCGGCTGCGGCAGGCGCGCGCATGTCGTCGATTGGAGCGCACGGAGCTTTCGGCTTCCTTACAGGTAGACCGAGGCCCTTCCGCGGGCCTCGACCCCTCCCTACCGTGGCGGCCGCGATGCGAGCGAGGGATGCCGCCCGGCCGTACGCGCAGCAGGGACACGACCCGGCGAGGCGCGCCTTCGAGGAGCCGCTGCTCGGGCGCGTGCTGGCGGGCCTGCTGCGCGCCGCGGGCGGCGGCGCGCTGCTCGACCTCGGCTGCGGCGATGGCCTGGCGCGACGGCTCGCCCGGCCTCGCCTTCGGCGCTACCTCGGCCTCGATCTGGCGCCGCCCCCGGCTGCCACCTTTCTGGCTCATGACCTCCGCGACGGTCTCGGCCCGGTGGGGCGGCGCTCGTTCGACGTGTACCTGGGCAGCTTCGGGATCGCCTCGCATCTTCCGCCCGCCGCGCTGCGCCGCCTGCTCGCGGAGATCGCGGCCCACGCCCGCCCCGGCGCGCTCGTCGCGCTCGAGGCCCTTGGCCTGCGGTCGCTCGAGTGGCCGGGCGTCTGGAACGCGCCGCCGGGTGCCGCTCGCACGCTTCCCTACCGGCTGGCGGCCGACGTGAGCGTGCATCCGTGGGCGCCGGGCGAGCTGCTGCGGCTGCTCGACGATGCCGGCATCGAGCCGCTCCGCGCTGTCGACCGCACGCTGCAGTGCCCGCCGAAGGCGGGCGAGGCCCGCTACTGGCCCGGCATGCCCGCGCTGCGACGCGCCCTCAACGCCCTGCTCGACGGCGCCGAGCCGGCCCGCGCGCTCGCCGCCCCGCTTCCTCCGCTCCCCGCTGGCGACGCCGCCGTCGTGCACCACACTCTCGCCGCGCGCCGGCGGGAGCTGGTCGTCCGCTCCTCAGCTCGCGGGGCGACGCTCGCGCGCTCCATCTGGAGCCTCGAGCCCGTCACCGCCGGCGGCTACGGCCACGGGCTGCTCGTGATCGGCCGCGTGCGCTGATACGAGGTCCGTCTCGGTTCGCGCGAGCTCGGACGCGAAGGCCGTGCACGGCGCGGACGCCGCCACCGCGCGCGCGTCGGCGATGGTGTCCACGTCCCGCAGCTCGTGCAGCATCGCGACCTCGAGCCCCAGCTCGCCCAGGCGCCGGCGCTGGACGGCGCAGGTGCGCTCGCTCGACATGGGCACCCCCGCGAAGGCCTGGGCGTCGGGCGAGCGCAGCCCGATCGCCCAGTAGCCGCCGTCGAGGGCCGGGCCGAGCACGGCGTCCGCTTGCCCATCCTCCAGCGGAGCGGCCGCGGCCACCAGGTCGGCCGCGCTCAGCTGAGGCGTGTCCATGCCGACGACGAGCGCCGGACCTCCGGCCGCATCGAGCGCGGCGGCCAGCCGGGCACCCAGCCCTCCCTCCGCCTGCGGGACCACCTCGAGCCCCTCGCGCAGCCAGCCGCCGGGAGATCCGTCGAGCGCGACGAGCCGTCGCCGCGCGGGTGCGGCGGCCACGGCGGCGAGCGTGTCGCGCAGCGCCGCCCCCGCCAGCGCCGCGGCCTGGACGGGAGTGCAGGGCGGGCACAAACGGGTCTTCGAGCGCCCGGGGGCGGGTGCCTTGGCGATCACAACGAGAGCGACCCTGCTCACCGCAGCGCCACCGCCATGTCGCGCACCGCCTGCGCGCTCCCGCGCAGCGTGCCCGTGACCTTCGACCTCCCCCTCCGCGCCAGGTAGCACACCTCCAGCTCCTCGAGGCGCCAACCCGCGGCGGCCGCCCGCAACACCATCTCGAGCGGCCAGCCGCAGCGGCGGTCGCGGATCCCGAGACCGCGCAGGGCGTCGCGGCGGGCGGCCCGCATCGGACCGAGATCGCGCAGCGCCAGCGCGGTTCGGCGGCGCAGCTCGAAGGCGAGCGCCCGATTGGCGAGCCGCGCGTGCAAGGGCCATGCCCCGCGCTGCGCGCGGCGCGCGCCGAGCGCGAGGTCGGCCCGGCCTCCCACCACAGGTTCGGCCACGCGCGGTAGATCCCGCGGGTCGAGCGAGCCGTCACAGTCCATGAAGCAGACGATCTCCGAGCGGCTCGCCGCGAGCCCGGCGTGGCAGGCCGAGCCGAAGCCGCGCCGCGGCTCGTGGACGACGCGCGCGCCGAGGGCGGCGGCGATCTCCGCGGAGCCGTCGCTCGAGCCGTTGTCGACCACGAGTGCCGAGAACCCCGCCGGCATCCGGCCCAGCACCCAGGGCAGGGCCTCCGCCTCGTCAAGGGTCGGCAGGACCACCTCGATCACGCGCCGACCGTACGCCGCACCTCTTACAGATTCCGAACAAGAGCGTCCGGACCTCCGGTCACGCCGCCGCGGCGCCGTACGGTGCAGCGGGCATGGTGGCCATCACCCGGGCGATTGGCCGGGCCGGCAGGGGCGCGGAGCTGTGGCTCCCGGCCGGCGTCTTCGCGGCGGCGGCCGCCACGATGGCGTACGGCTGGAGCGCACGGGCATCCGGCGTGGAGCTGGGGGCCTCGCTGGCGCCGTTCCTGTGGGACTGGCAGCCGGCGATCGGCTCGGGGGCACCCGCGGCCGTGGCTCTGCTCGCGGCGGGCGTCGCGCTCGCGCCGCGGTTGCGGGCTCCGTCCGTGCGGCCGCTCGCCTTCGCCGCGGCGACGCTCGCGCTCGGCCTGGGCCTGCGAATCGCCCTCGGCACCGCCCGGCGCGGCCCGGAGGAGCTGTGGGGCGTCTACCAGCTCGGCAACCACGAGGCGGCGAGCGAGTACCTGCCCGCCCTGCCGATCTTCGACTTCGGGACGCGCTTCGCCCTCGACACGTTCGCCGAGGTCGGCACGTCCCTGCCGGTGCACTCGATCGGCCACCCGCCGGGGCTCCTGCTGCTCCTGCACTGGCTCGGCATAGACGACGCCCAGGCCATGGCCGCGCTGACGATCGGCGTCGGCGCCCTGTCCATCCCGCTCGCCTACCTCCTGGCGCGCAGCTTGCTCGGCGAGGACCGTGGACGCACCGCCACGCTGCTGTACGTCTTCGCTCCCAGCGCGATCCTCTATGGAGCCACCTCGGCCGACGCGCTCTATGCGACGGTCGGGCTGGCGGCGGCGCTGCCGCTCGCGCTCGCCGCCGAGGGCCGCCGTCCGACCGTGCCCGCGCTGCCCGCCGGCGCCGCCGCCTTCGCGGTGGCGTCGTTCTTCTCGTACGCGCACCTCGCGATCGGCGCCTGGGCGGCGCTCGTGGCCGCGCTGGGCGGCCATCGACGGCGCGCGATCGCTCTCGCGGCGTGGTGCGGCGCAGCGCTGGTGGCCTTCTACGGGCTCCTCCACCTCGCCACCGGCTACGACCCCGTCGGCGTCCTGCAGGCCACCGAGACCGTCTATCGCGAGGGCATCGCGAGCAGGCGGCCGTATGCATTCTGGGTGCTCGGGTCGCCGGTCGCGTTCCTGGTGGCGACGGGCCTGCCGATCGCGTGGCTCGCCCTGCGCGCGGCCGGCGCCCGCAACGCTGTGGCCCTCGCGCTGTTCGCGGTGATAGCCGTCGCGGCCGTGCTCGGCTTCACGAAGGCCGAGACCGAGCGCATCTGGCAGTTCCTCGTGCCGTTGGCGTGCGTGGCGGCCGCCGTCGCGCTGCCGGCGCGACGGCTTCCCCTCGTCCTCGGTCTTCTCGCCGCCCAGGCGCTGGCGACCGAGCTGCTCGTGTACACGGTCTGGTGAGCACGGTCCTCGTCACCGGCGGCGCCGGCTTCATCGGCTCGCACCTCGTCGACGCGCTGCTGGCCCGCGGCGAGCGCGTCCGGGTGCTCGACAACCTCGACGAACTGGCGCACCCGGACGGTCGACCGAGGCACCTGAGCCCCGACGCCGAGCTGCTCGTCGCGGACCTGCGCGACCGGGCCGCGGTCGAGGGGGCGCTGGTGGAGGTGGATCGCGTCTTCCACCTCGGGGGCGTGGTGGGGAACGGCGAGTCGATGATGAATGTGCGGCGGGCCGTGGACGCCAACACGGCCGGCACCGCCACGCTGATGGAGGTCGTGCTGGAGCGCCGCGAGCGCGTGCGCCGGCTGGTGGCGGCGTCCTCGATGGTCGTCTACGGCGAGGGCTCCTATCGCTGCGCCGAGCACGGCCGCGCCGCCCCGCAGGTCCGCTCGCCGGAGCAGCTCCGCCGGCGCGAATGGGAGCCACGCTGCACGCGCTGCGGGCTCGAGCTCGAGCCCACGGCCACAGGTGAGGACGCGCCGCTGCGCCCGACGAGCGTGTACGGGATCACCAAGCGCGACCAGGAGGAGCTCGTGCTGGTGCTCGGGCGCGCGTACGGCCTCGAGACCGTGGCGCTCCGCTACCTGGGCGTCTACGGCCCGCGCCAGGCGCTCACGAATCCCTACACCGGGGTCGCCGCGATCTTCGCCGCGCGGCTGCTGAACGGGCGGGCGCCGATGGTGTTCGAGGACGGGCGGCAGCTACGCGACCTCGTCCACGTGGGCGACGTCGTCCGCGCGACCCTCGCCGCCATGGACGCCCCACGTGCCCCCGGCCATCCCATCAACGTGGCGAGCGGAGAGCGGGTGCGCATACTCGACCTCGCCCGGCGCCTCGCCGCGGCGCTGGCCCCGGGGATCGAGCCGCGCGTGACCGGGGAATTCCGAGCGGGCGACATTCGGCACTGCTTCGCCGACCTGACGCGCGCTCGCGACCTACTCGGCTTCAAGTCAGAGCGCACGCTTGCGACCGGCCTGTCGGAGCTCGCCGAGTGGGTCGCCCTCCAGACCGCCGACGAGCGGGGAGACGGGGCCCTCGCCGAGCTGCGCGCTCACGGACTGGTCGGCTGATCCGGCTGGGCAGAGCTGCCGGCGCTGAACACGTCGTGCACGGTCGTGCGGAGCGCGCCGAGGGCGGCGCCGGGCCGGATCCGCCCGGCTCGCACGTCATCGCCGGCGGCGTGGATCAGCGCATGGAAGGCGGACACGAGCCACTCGGCGGGCACGTCGGCGCGGAAGTCGCCGCTTCGTCGGCCACGGTCAATCAGCTTGCGCAGGCGCCGATGCGCCGCCTTGTGGGCCTGTCTGAGCGTCTCAGGATCGAGTTGCTCGGCGGCCGCCTGGGCGATCGCGTTGTTTCGATCCAGGTCGCGCCAGCCGGCGTCGATGACGCGCTGAAGCGCCTCGAGCGGAGGGCCTCGTTCCGGCTCGACGGCGTCGAGCGCCTCGGTGGTCCGCTGGACGGCTCGCTCCACCACGGCCTCCAGCAGCTGCTCGCGCGTGGCGAAGTGCGCGTAGACGGTGACGCGCGAGACCCCCGCTTCGCCCGCCACCGCGACTATCGTCGGCTGCGAGCCGCGTTCGAGCAGCCGCTCGGCCGCGTCGAGGATCGCCTCGACGTTGCGCTCGGCGGTCGCGCGCCGGTGGTCGGTGGCGGGCTGTGACATCGGAAGCGTCACGGTAGTCAGTGGACCGGAGCCCCGGCCGCCTGCGGCGGCCGTATCGAGGGCACCCTCCACAGAGTGATCGCCGTGAGCGCCGCGGCGATGCCCGCCGCCGCGACGAAGCCGTCCTGGTAGCCGGCGGCGATGCCGGTGAGCGTCGTGATGTCCCCCGACGTGGTCGCGATCGCCGCCAGCACGGCGACCCCCAGCGCGGCGCCTAGCTCGTGCGAGGTCGCGATGAACCCAGAGGCAAGCCCGGCCTGCTCCGGATCGACTCCACCCAGAGCTGTCACGGTCACGCCGGGGAACACGAGCCCCATCCCCACACCGAGGACGAGGAAGCCCGGCAGCAGATGGCCGAGATAGCTTGCCTCGTCGGGCGCCGCCGCCAGCACGAGCGCCCCGGCCGCCACCAGCACCAGCCCGCCGGCGACCACGGCGCGCGAACCGGCACGCGGGAGCAGGCGCGACGCCACGTGCGCAGTCATCCCGATCGACAGCACGAGCGGCAGGAAGCCCAGCCCGGTCTCGAGCGCCGACGCATCGAGCACGTGCTGGAGGTAGAGCGAGTTCAGGAAGAACACGCCCACCAGGATTCCCGTCACCCCGAGCACCACCGCCCCGCTCGAGACGAGCGGGCGCAGCCGCCAGGTCGCCGGAGGAACGAGCGGCCGCCGGCTCGCGCGCTCAACCAACGCGAAGGTCGCCAGGAGACCCGCCGCCAGCGCGAGCAGCAGCAGCGTGCGTGCCGAGCCCCAGCCATGGTCCGATGTCCCGTCGAGCGCGTAGACCAACACCATCAAGCCGGCCACCACGGTCACCGCGCCCGGCAGATCGAGCCCCCGCTCAGCCACGGACGGCCTGCCGGCGGGGATCAGGCGCGGCGTGAGCGCGATGGCGGCGATCCCGACCGGAACGTTGACGAGGAAGACCCACTCCCAGCTCAACGCGGACGTGAGCACGCCGCCGAACAGCACGCCGGCCGCGGCGCCGGCGCTACCGATCGCCCCCCACGCGCTCAGCGCCTTGGTCTGCTGGGCGCCCGAATAGGTCGTCGTCACGATCGAGAGCGCCGCCGGCGTGAGCAGCGCCGCGCCCACGCCTTGGGCGGCACGCGCAACTATCAGCGCGCCCGGCGAGGGCGCCAGCCCGCTGGCGAGCGAGGCGGCGGTGAACACCGACAGGCCGGCGAGGAAGACCAGCCGGCGATCGAACCGGTCGGCGAGCCGGCCGCCGAGCAGCAGCAACCCGCCGGTGAACAGGACATAGATCGTCACCACCCACTCGAGATCGGCCGCGGCGAAGCCGAGCGCAGCACCGATCGACGGCAGCGCGACGTTCACGACGGTGATGTCGAGGATCACCATGAACTGCGCAGCGCCGAGCAGGAACAGGATCGACCACGGCTGGTGCGTGGCGGCGGCCGCGTCTTCGACTGGGGCGGTGTTGCTAGTAGCTGTGGCTGACATCGGGCTTCCTCTTGGACGCTGGTTTACATCAATGTCAACCCACAGCTTAGAGCAGGGTTTACAAGAGTGTCAAGGCTGCGCGCACGGCGCACGCGGGCGGGCTCGCGAACGTTCGGCGACGAGCTGCGGGTGCCTACCGTCCGGTGCTGCCGGCGGTTCGGTGGCCGCGCTCGAGCGCGGTGAGCGCCGTCGACAGGGCGTCGGGCAGTGAGGCCCCGGGCCGGTACATCGGACTGGAGCGCTCGTTGACCAGACGGGCCGTCATCGCGAGGCCCTCGACTCCGACCGGATCGCCACTCCGCAGACGTTCGGCGATGGCGAGCAGCAGATCCTCGTTCTCACGAATCTCGGGACGTCTGAGGCGCGTCGATATGAGCGGCGGGTGACGGCCGTTGGCCGTCTCGACCGCCGCGCGCAGAGTCGCGGCGAGTCGGGATCTCGTTCCGGCGGATCCGAGCTGGCCGGTGCGGAGGCTCAGCTCGTCGCTCTGCAGCGGGTCGGCTCCGTTCGCCAGCCGGCGATCGAGATCTGGAGCAAGCCACCTGGTCAGCACGCGCAACCAGAGCCCGCCGAGCAGCGGCCCCCGGGTCCGGCGCGCCACGCTCCGGCTGGGAAGCCAGCGCCGCGTACCGAGCCGAATGCTCATTGCAGCGCCTTCGCGTCGGCATTCGACACGTGGGCGGCCTCGAGCAGCGCCGAGGCGGAATCGAGCAAGGGGTCCGGCGAGGTCATGACAGTGAGCATGCCCCTGGAGCGCCGTGTGCCCAATGGGTCGCAATTACCAAACCGCGGCCTCGAATTGCCCATTGAGGCTCCTGCCGGCGAGGGCAGTTCTAAGGGACGACGAGGCCTCGCCGGATGGCGTAGCGGGTCAGCTCGACGCGGTTGCGCATGCCGAGCTTCTCCAGGACGTTGGCGCGGTGGCGGTCGACCGTCTTCTTGCTGATGAAGAGCTGCGCGGCGATCTCCTCGCTCGTCAATCCCTCCGCGATCAGCTTCACAACCTCGAGCTCGCGCGGGCTCAGCGGGTCCTCCGGCGTGGTCTCGCCGCGGCTGGCGCGATCGAGGTAGTCGCGCACGAGCGCTCGCACGGCTGCCGGGTAGAGAAACGGCTCGCCCCGCATCGTCGCCCGGCAAGCCTCGATCAGGTCGCGGTTCGCCGCCGACTTGAGCACGTAGCCCGAAGCACCCGCCTTCAGCGCCTCGAAGAAGTACTGCTCGTTGTCGTGCATCGACAGGATCAGCACGCGCAACTCGGGCTTGCGTCGCGACAGCTCGCGCGCCGCCTGGAGGCCGGTCATGCGCGGCATCGTCACGTCCAGGACGGCCAGGTCCACGGCCTCCGAGAGCGCGAGCTCGACCGCCTCGGCGCCGTCGCCGGCGACGGCCACGACCTCGAGGTCGGGCGCCGACTCGAGCACCATTCGCAGCCCGTCCCGCACGACCTCGTGATCGTCGGCGAGCAGGATGCGGGTCTTGAGCGGGACGGTCATGACGCCGCCTGATCGACCGGAATGGACAGCCGCACCTCGGTGCCGCGGTCCGGCGCCGACTCGATCGACAGCCTGCCGCCCACGAGCAAGGCCCGCTCGCGCATCCCGGCGAGGCCCGCCGTGCCAGAAGGGAGTGGTGCCGGCATGCCCTTCCCGTCGTCCACCACGCGCAGCGTGAGTGTCTCCGCGTCGGCCACGAGCGATATCGTCGCGGAGCGTGCGCCGGAGTGCCTCAGCGCGTTGGTCAGTCCTTCCTGCGCGATCCGGTAGACGACCAGCTCGACATCGGACGACAGCGCCGGCAGCTTCGCCTGCAGCTCACGTCTCACGACGAATCCGTCCTGGGCGCCGATCCGCGTGCAGAGGGCGATCAGCGCGTTGACGAGGCCGAGGTCGTCGAGCGCCTCCGGACGCAGCTCGCGCGCGATGCGGCGGACCTCGTCCAGGCTTTCTCGGACGGCGTCAGCCACGCGCCGGAGGGCTGCGGAGGCCAGCTCCGGATCGCTTTCGGCAGCTCGTTCGGCCTGAATCGTCACCGCGGTCAGCGTCTGCCCGATCTCGTCGTGGAGCTCCCTGGCAACGCGTAGCCGTTCCGCCTCCTGCGCGGCGAGCGCAGTCCGTGCCGCTTCGCGCCGCGCGCTCTCGAGCCGGTCGAGCATGGCGTTGAAGGCCCCGGCGAGGGCCTGGCCCTCCGCGCTGCGCAAGTTGACTCCCGAGAGACGCCGGCCCGGCCTGTCGGGATCGACCGAGCTCATCAGCTCGGTCAGTTGAAGCAGCGGCGAGAGAACGCGGCGCAATATGAGCAGGTTCAGGACGACGAGCACGACGAAGCCGGCGAGGAGCAGCGCGAACTGGCCGGCCTCGATCGGCGCGTCGATCTCGATCGGGCTGAACGTGAGCAGCAGCAGGGCGATCACGAGGACCGACCCGTTGGCCAGGAAGACCAGCCAGAACAGCGGCAACGGCCGCGACCGCCGCGCCGCCGGGGTAGGTGGTGGCGAACCCATCGGGTTGATGCTCGCCGAATGGGCTCTTTCGTGCACGGACTCCGGACGGATCAGGGTTACGGTTCGCGGATGGACGAGCCGCTCATCATCAACGTCGCCGACGCGCCGGCGATCAGCCGCCCTCACCAGGCGACCCTCATCAGGTTCGAGCCCGACGGCCTGCGGTGGCCGGACACGGGCGTGAACATCCAGGTCATGCAGCCTGGTCAGCCCAACTGCCGCTACCACTCAGAGCCCGTACAGGAGGACTTCCTCGTGCTGCACGGCGAGTGCACGGTCATCCTGGACGGGGAGGAACGGTCACTGCGGCAGTGGGACTTCCTGCACTGCCCCGCCGGGACCGAGCACGTCTTCGTCGGTGCCGGCGATGGGCCGTGCGCCGTGCTGATGATCGGTTCGAGGCGGGAGGTGGCCGCGCACTACCCGGTCAACGAGGTGGCCGCGAAGTACGACGCGTCCGTGACCACGGCCACCGATGAGCCGGCGGAGGCGTACGCCGACTGGCGGCGAGAGCCGCGTCGCCCGACACGAAACCCGTGGCCACTTCAGTGAGCCGCGACGACGTAGACGCCCGCGTCGCACCCCGCCGGCGCTAAGCCCACTGCGGCGCGTCCGCGCCCGCCGCGGCGAGCGCCTCGTCTCGATGCGCGTAGTCCTCGACCGCAATGATCCGCCCGCAGCCAACGCGAAAGACGTTGAAGAGCTGGCCGCGCAACTCGGCGCCGCCGATCTCGGCGAGCTCCGGCACCTTTGCCCCAAGCACCGCCGCTCCGTCCCCGGCGATCAGCTCGACGGCTGTGGCGCCGAGCCGCCCCTCGAGGCTCCCTCGAAGCATGTCAAGCACCTCGTCGCGGTTCCGGCAGACGGCGGAGTCCCGAACACCGCGCCAGGTGACGTCGGGATCGAGCCAGCGCTCGATCTCGTCGGTCGCGCCACGACGCATCGCGTCCATCCAGCCTACGACGACGTCGAGCGGATCAGCGCCGTGGATTGCCATCCCCTCCCCCTTCCTCCTGACGAACGCCACCGACGCGCCGGCAGCTGGCCACGTGCTCCGCGTTGTCGGCCAAGAGCGCCCGTCCCAGCCCCAGGACCTCCAGCACCCGATCGTCGGCGACGCGGTAGAAGACGTTCGGGTGGCGGCGCTCGCGCTCGACGAAGCCGCACCAGCGCAGACACGCCAGGTGGTTCGACACCTTCGGCTGAGGCTGGCCGAGCTGCTCGACCAGATCGCCGACCGACAGCTCGCCGTGCTCTTCGAGCAGCTCCAGCACTCGCACCCGTGTCGGATCGGAGAGCACCCGGAAGTACTTCGCCACCAGGTCCGGCTGCGCAGGAGCCTCGGGGAGCACGAAAGGCGTTTCCAGCGAAGGGCGGGGCATGCTTGGCGCAGCCTATCACTCTGGAGTGATACGACCCGGGCCAGCCACCCTCGCCGTCGACGCCCGCGCCGGGTGGATCACCGCAGCAATTCGAGGTGGACCTCGAGGGCGCGGTAGACGTCGAGCGCACGCGGGCGACGCGCAACCCCGCCCCGTCGGCCGTCACCTCCACCTCGCCCGGCCGCAGCCCGAGACGATCGCGCAGCGGCTTCGGGATGAGCAGTCGGCCTGCCTTATCGATGCTGGCGCGCATGCCTGAAAGATGCCATTCGGCCGCCAATGGACCGCCGGGCTACGACCGGCGGCAGGACTCGAGGCCGGCGTTCTTCCCCGGCCGGCCGACGACACGAACCACCCTCGAGGGGCTGTCTCGAGGCGCACCCGCTCAGGAAACGGCGCCCACGCCTGCGGTGCGATGTGACGCAGGTACCCGGCCCCTGCATCGAGGGGGTGGCCGAGCGCCGCGAACCCCCCAAGTGCGGCCTTGATGCGCCGACGACGGGCGGGCAGCCTCCGGGCGATGACGACGGACCTCTCGACCTCGCATCACACCCTGCGGCTCCTTCACGCCGTCTCCCTCGAGACGATCGACGTGCTTCGGCCCAATCGTTCAATGCCACTCAAGTCGGCGAGTGACTCGTGCTCGCGGCCGGGCGACCGTCGCGTCCCTCCGTCGGGGTGGTTGACGCGTAGGCGGCCGCGAAGCCCTGGCGCCAGATCGGGTAGCGCAGCTCCCAGCCCAGCTCGCGCTTGGCCTTCGCGTTCGAGGCCCCGCGGGCCTCGGTTCCCATCATTACCGCCGCTTCGCCCGCGAACACCCGCGCGAGCGCGCGGGGAACACGGCGGGGTGGCTTCGCGCCGAGCACGTCCGCGAGCACCGGCAGCCACTCGCGCACCCGGGCGGGCTCGTCGTCGACGATGTTGTAGATGCCGGCTCCGTCCTGCTCGAGCGCGAGGACGGTCGCTGCGGCGGCGTCGTCGACGTGGATGAACGAGGAGACACCGCCGCCGTGTCCGACGATCGGGAACTGCCGCTTGCGGATGGGCTCGGGCAGCGCGTCGTTGGCGGCGCCGTAGAAGTTTCCGTAGCGAAGCGCGATCCCACCGGCCTCCGTGACCGCCTGGTCCAGATGGCGCATCGCCGCGTTGGTCTCCCGCGTCGTTGCCACCGGGGTCGGGTCGAGCGGATCGTTCTCGGTCTTGACCGGCCCGCCCTCGCGCGCGTACCGCAGGTTGGCGAAGCTCTGGGCGACGAACCGGCGCACGTCCGCCTCGCGCCCGGCGGCGAGCAGCGCATCGGTGCCCTCGATCCGAAGCCGGTTCGTGTGCGCGAAGCTGCGGTCGAGGTTCCTGGAGAAGCGAACATCCGCCAGGGCGGTGGCCTGATGGACGATCGCGTCGGGTCCGGTTTCGAGGACGGCCCTGCGCACGGCACCAGGATCGAGCAGATCCAGCACGATCGCCTCGCCCCGAGCGCCCGTACTCGTTCAGCGCTCTCAGGCGACCGCGAGGTGCCGATCACCTCGTGCTCTCGATCGATCAGTTGAGGAACGAGCCGGCTTCCGATCGCGCCGCTCGCCCCTGCGACGAAGACTCGCATCGTGTTGTCCCTCTCAGTGTCAGTCTGGGTCAGGAACTCACGGCGGGCGCCCGGCGAGCACCCAAGACTGAGCGTCTAGTCGCGAGCTTCTTGTGGTGTTGCCGGAGCCGATGCGTCCAACCCCCGCACTGTCACCCATCCAACACTGAGCGTCCGCCAACCGCCACCTGCGTCGCGCGAAGGGCAGCTCGCTCGGAGACCATCACCACCGGCACCGGGCCTTCGGCGGCGAGCGCGACGGAAGTGGAGCCGAAGAGCGCGGAGGCGATCGGGCCGCGCCCATGGGTCCCGATGACGATCAGCGCCGCATTGTCGGTTCGCGCGCATCGC
>JBKGUS010000557.1:0-6366 GCA_046462295.1 Thermoleophilaceae bacterium
GGGCGGCCGCAGCTTCGAGACGACCGACCCGTGGACCGGCGAGGCCGCCGGTAGCGCGGCGGCGGCCGGGCGGGACGAGGCCCGAGCCGCGGCCGAGGCCGCCGGCCAGGCGTTTCGCGAGTGGTCCACCACGCCGCCCTCGCAGCGCCGCGAGCTGCTTCAGAAGGCCGCCGGGCTGCTGACTGAGCGCGCGCCCGAGATCGCCGGGATCGTGACGCAGGAGACCGGCGGCACGTTCGGCTGGGGCATGTTCAACTGCCAGCTGGCCGCCGGGATGCTCGGCGAGGCGGCGGCGCAGACGACCGCGGTCACCGGCGAGATCATCCCGTCGGACGTGCCCGGCCTGACGGCGATGGGGGTGCGCCAGCCCGCCGGCGCGGTGGTGGGCATCGCTCCCTGGAACGCCCCCGTGATCCTCGCCACCCGTGCCGTCGCCGCCCCGCTCGCCTTCGGGAACACCGTGGTCCTGAAGGCCTCCGACGTGTGCCCTCGCACCCACGGCGAGGTCATCCGCGCTCTCGCCGACGCGGGGCTGCCGCCCGGCGTGGTCAACCTCATCACGCACGAGGCCGCGGATGCGCCGGAGGTGGTGGACGAGCTCATCGCCCACCCCGGGGTGCGCCGGATCAACTTCACGGGCTCCACGCGGGTCGGGCGGCTGGTGGCGGAGAACGCCGCCCGCCATCTCAAGCGCGTGCTGCTCGAGCTGGGCGGCAAGGCGCCGCTGGTCGTGCTCGCGGACGCCGACATCGACGAGGCGGTGGCGGCGGCGAAGTTCGGCTCGTTCATGCACCAGGGCCAGATCTGCATGGCGACCGAGCGAATCGTGGCCCACCGGTCGGTGGCCCCTGCGTTCACCGAGAAGCTCGGCGAGCGCGCGGCCGCGTTGAAGGTGGGCGACCCCCGCGACCCAGAGACCGAGATCGGGCCGCTGGTCAGCCGCTCGGCGCTCGAGCGCGTGTCAGGGCTCGTGGACGACGCCGTGGAGCGCGGCGCCGAGGTCGTTACCGGGGCCGAGGCCGACGGGCCGTGCTACCGGCCGACGGTGCTCAGCGGGGTGACCCCGGAGATGCGGATCTACCACGAGGAGTCGTTCGGCCCCGTCGTCGGGATCATGAGCGTCGACAGCCCCGAGGAGGCCGTCCGGGTCGCCAACGACACCGAGTACGGCCTGGCCGCATCGGTCTTCGGCGGACACGTGCCGACCGCGCTCGACCTGGCCCGCCAGATTGAGAGCGGGATCTGCCATGTCAACGGCTCGACGGTTCACGACGAGCCGCAGATGCCGTTCGGCGGCGTGAAGGCGAGCGGCTGGGGGCGCTTCGGCGGCAAGGCCGCGATCGAGGAGTTCACGGAGCTGCGCTGGATCACCGTCCAGCACGGGTCACGCCACTACCCGCTCTAGCCCGGGACCGGCACGCGCAGCAGCTCGCGCGCGTTTCCCTCGTAGATGCGCTCGCGGTCGGCGCTCGTGATGTCGAGCGCCTCGACGTCGGCGATCGTGTCGCGGATGAAGCTGCCCTGCACGGGATCGAAGGGCATGTCGCTCGCGAACAGCATGTGTCCGACGCCGAAAAACTCGTAGGCGCAGCGCAGCGCGTGGGGAGCGCCGAAGACCGCGGTGTCCGCGTAGAAGCGGCGGAAGGCGTCCATCGGGCGCCCCTCGAGCCCGCTCTCGACGAGCTCGCTCTCCTCCTCCGGAGTGCGGGCGCCGAAGCTGTCCATGCCGGGCCCCACGCGGCCCGAGAAGAACGGGACCATGCCGCCGGCGTGATGGGTGATCACCTTCAGGCGCGGGTGCCGGGTCAGGATCCCGGAGAAGACGAGCCGCGCCATGAACGTCGAGGTGTCGTACGGCCAGCCGAACAGCCACCACACCTCGAACTTCGACTTGTCCTCCGTCGGGTAGTCCGGCCAGGAGGAATTGCGCGCGGGATGCACCCAGATGGCCCGGTCGAGCTCTTCCATGCGGGCGAACAAGGGTTCGAAGCGGGGATCATCGAAAGGCACGCCGTTCATGTGCGTGTAGATCTGGACGCCCAGGGCTCCCAGCTCGTCGACGGCGCGGTCGACCTCCGCAAGCGTCGCGTCCACGTCGTTCAGCGGCAGACCGGCGACAAAGCCGACGAAGTTCTCCGGGCGGGTGCGCACCAGCTCGGCCATCTCGTCGTTCGCGAGGCGAGCGAGTTCGGTGGTCTCGGCCCGCTCGCCCAGCGACTCGATCGGCGGCGCGGCGAGGCTGATGATCTGCGCGTAGTCGTCGAAGGGCTCGACCACCCGCAGACGCTCGTCGAGGTCCCACAGGGAACGGATCGGGGCGGTGCGTTTGAGCAGGTTCGCGGCCCGCGCGCTGGAGACGCGCTGGAGGCGGTCGAAGTACGGCTTCGGCAGCACGTGACAGAAGGCGTCGATCTTCAAGCTGGTCTCACTCCTCGACCGACTCGGACGTATCGGGCTTCTCGTCGGTGACGCCGTAGCGCTCCATCAGCTCGGCTGTGAGCTCCAGAGAAGCTTCGTCGTTCTCCGCCTTCCACTGCGGCAGGATGGCCTCCTGCGCGGCCGGCGGCGGGATCTCCGAGGCCTCGGGCAGGAACTCGCGGAAGCCGGCCGGGTCCTGCTCGATCGCCTCGGCCGTGTCGGCCACTCCCTGCCGGAAACGGTCCACCACGTCGCCGTTCTCGCTCAGATACTGCTCGCTCGTGAAGTAGCAGCCGATCTGGAGACCGGGCTTCGTGCCGACGTAGGGCCGGTCGATGATCCGGTGTCCCTCCTTCAGACCGAGGCTCACGAACGGCTCGATCTGGAAGGCCGCGTCGACCCGGCCCTGGGCCAGCGCGGCGTTCATGTCCGGGAAGTCGACCTCGGACAGCTCGATCTCGGATACGTCGACGCCCTGCTTGGCGAGCGACGCCTTGGCGGTCACCTCGGCCACGTTCTCGAGCGTGTTCACAGCGAGCGTCTTGCCCTCGAGGTCCTTCGGGGATCGGATGTCGCTGTCGCCCGCCGCCATGATCGCGGAGAAGTCCTGGTTCCGGTCGCCCCTGACGAAGGTGCCGGGCGCGACGATCTTCACCGGAATGTCCTTGCCCTGCGCCAGCAGGATCGAGACGAGATTCGATCCGGCGATGTCCGAGTCGCCGGACACCACCGCCGGCACGACGGTCGCGCCGCCCTGGCTCGGGGTGACCTCGACGTCCAGCTGCCGGTCCTTGAAGAACCCCTGCTCGACGCCGTACTCGAGGAACGCGGATGGGACACCGGCGGTGTCCTGGACGCGGACCCGCGCCTGCTCGCCGGCTCCGCCGCCGCCGTCGTCGTCGTCTCCGCAGGCGGGCAGCAGGCCCAACATCACCACGAGCAGACCGGACAGAATCAGGCGTGCGGGGAGCACCTCGTTTTTGGGCTACCCCGGCAGCCAAAGGCCAAACGCTCTGACTTATTGCCTCTCGGCCTCCACGACCATCGCTATCCCCTGGCCCACTCCGATGCAGAGCGCCGCGAGCCCGTAGCCCCCGCCGCGCCGGCGCAGCTCCGAGACCAACGTGGTGAGGATGCGCGCCCCGGAGCAGCCGATCGGATGGCCGAGCGCAACCGCTCCGCCGTTCACGTTCACGATCTCAGGGTCGACGTCCGGCCACTGCGAGATGCACGCGAGCGCCTGGGCCGCGAACGCCTCGTTCAGCTCGACGAGCTCGAGGTCGCCCCAGCCGATTCCGGCCCGCTCGAGCGCGCGATTCGCCGCCTCCACCGGCGCGATCCCGTACAGCGGCGGGTCCACGGCGTGCAGCCCGCGTGAGACGATGCGTGCGAGCGGCTCGCGTCCGGTCGCCTCCAGGGCATCCTCGCCCGCCAGCAGCAGCGCGGCCGCCCCGTCGTTCAGCGGCGAGGCGTTCCCCGCGGTGACCGTGCCGTCCGCCCGGAAGGCTGGGCGGAGCCGGGCCAGCTTCTCGAGCGAGCTGTCGGATCGGATCGGCTCGTCGCGGTCGAGCTCGACGTCCGGCACCGACACGGTCTCCTCGGCGTAGGCGCCGCGATCCCACGCGGCCGCGGCGCGTTCGTGGCTCCGCAGCGCGAACTCGTCCTGCGCCTCGCGCGAGACGGCGTAGCGGTTCGCGAGGATCTCCGCGCCCTCCCCGAGGGAGACGGTCCAGCCCTCCGGCATCTCCGGATTCACGAACCGCCAGCCGAGCGTCGTCGACACGAGCGCGCTGTCGGCGCGCGCGTAGGCCTGCTCGGGCTTCATGACGACCCACGGCGCGCGGCTCATCGACTCCACCCCGCCGGCGATGCAGATCGACGCGTCGCCCAGCGCGATCGCCCGGTTCGCCTCGATCGTCGCCTCCATGCCCGATCCGCAGAGGCGGTTCACCGTCGCGCCCGGCACGCGGGTGGGAAGCCCGGCGAGCAGGACGGCCATCCGCGCCACGTCGCGGTTCTCCTCGCCCGCCCCGTTGGCGTTGCCCAAGAGGACGTCGTCGATTCGCTCCGGGTCGAGCCCCGGGCTGCGCTCGGTGAGCGCTCCGACGACCCGCGCGGCGAGGTCGTCCGGACGGACGCCGGCGAGCGCACCGCCGTAGCGGCCCGTCGGCGTACGGACGGCGTCGACGATGTAGGTCTCGCGCACCGGTCAGGACCGCGTCGCCGCCGCCTGCTCCTCGGGAGCCCGCTCCGGCTCGGCGCGCTCCTGTCTGCGCTTGATGGACCGGTAGACGTGCGCGCGTAGGCGCGCGAACTCCGGGTGCTCCTTGGTCTCCAGCTGGTCGCGCTCCGGCGGCAGGTTCACATCGAGGGTCTCCTGCACCGTCGTCGGCGCCGGGCTCAGGACCACGATGCGGTCGCCGAGGTAAACGGATTCGTCGATGTCGTGCGTCACGAACACGACCGTGACGCCGAACTGGCGCCGCACCGCGAGTATCAGGTCCTCGAGGTCGGCCCGGGTCTGGGCGTCGACCGAGGCGAAGGGCTCGTCCATCAGCAGGATCTCCGGCTGGTAGGCGAGCGCCCGCGCGATCGCAACGCGCTGCTGCATCCCCCCGGACAGCTCCCACGGGTAGCGGTCGAGGAAGCCGGTGAGGTCCACGGATTCCACGGCTCGCTCGACGAGCCGCGTGGCCTCCTCCTTGGCTAGGCGCTTGCGCCGCAGCGGGAAGGCCACATTCTGGCGCACGCTCATCCACGGATAGAGCGAGCGGCCGTACTCCTGGAATACGAGCGCCATCCGCTCCGGCGGCCCGTCGATGCGCTCGTCGTGCAGCCGCACCTCCCCGCGGGTGGGAGCGAGCAGGCCGGACATGCATTTGAGCAGGGTGGTCTTCCCGCAGCCCGACGGGCCGACGATGCATACGAACTCGTTCTCGCGCACCTCGAACTCGAGGTCGCCGATCGCCTCGACGGCGTCGTCCCCCTCTCCGTAGGTCTTCGCGAGGTGGTCGACCTTCAGCATGGATTCCTCTCGATCATGACTAGCCAAGGGCACTGGCGCGCGCCCCGCGGTGCCAGCGCAGCACGCGTCGCTCGATCAGGACGAAGGCGCCGTTCAACACGTAGCCCAGGATGCCGAGCAGCAGGATCCCCGACCACATCTCGGGGATCGCGAACGTTCGCTGGGACTGGAGCACGAAGTAGCCGATCCCGTTGGTGCTCGCCACCATCTCGCTGATCACCATCAGGATCAGGGCGAGGGACAGGCTCGTGCGCATCCCGGCGAAGATCTGCGGACTGGCCGCGGGGAGCATCACGTACCGGAGCCGGTCGCGCGCGCTGATGCCGTACACCCGCGTGGTCTCCCGGAGCGTCGGGTCCACGCCGATCACGCCGTCGGTCGTGTTAAGCAGGATCGGCCAGACGCACACGAAGGCGATGATGAACACCTTCATCGAGTCGCCGACGCCGATCACGAGGATGGCGAACGGCAGCAGGGCGGGCGGCGGGATCGCGCGCAGGAACTCCACGATCGGGGCCGCGGCGGCGCGTGAGCGCCTCGACATGCCGAGGAGCAACCCGATGGAGACGGCCGCGATCACCGCGATGCCGAAGCCGAGTCCCATCCGCACCAGGCTCGGCACGACGTCGCTGCCGACGCGCTCGAACACCCAGGTGTCGGCAAAGGTGGACAGGATGTCGGTGAGCGGTGGGAAGTAGTACGTCCCGCCGCTCGCCGACGCGACGCCCCACGCTACGAGCAGGAGGATCGGCACGATCACCTCGAGCCCCGTCCCGAGCAGGCGCCGGCGGGTCGCGGTCATGCCGCCGCCTCCCCGGGGCGCTGCGAGGGGTGCCAGCGCAGCACGCGGCGCTCGGCCCGCACGAAGATGCCGTTCAGCAGCACGCCCAGGATCCCGGTGGTGAGGATGAGGGCGTACATCA
>JBKGUS010000558.1:0-11157 GCA_046462295.1 Thermoleophilaceae bacterium
GCCGATCTGGGTGATCTGCGCGCCGCGATGGACTGGGCCGCGGAGTCCCGAGACCTGCGGGCGCTCGTGGACATCACCGAGCCGATCGTCCGCTTCTGGTTCGACCGCGGGCTGTCCCGGGAGGTGCACCGGCGGCTGCACGACGCGGTCGCTGCCCCGGGCACCCCCGACGACGAGCGCGTGCGTGGGCTGATCACCGCGGCGTCCCTGGGCGTTGCCGGCTGGCAGCCGGCCAGCGCCTATCGGTCGGCGAGCCAGGCGGTCGCTGCGGCACGCGCCGCGGATGTGGGCGGTGCGCTCGCCCTCGGGTTGAGCGTTCGCGCCTGGGCGGGTGCCCTGTCGGGGCTGTCGACCAGCGAGCAGGTGGACGCTGATGTCGAGCAGGCGGTCCAAGAGGCGGAGCGGTGCGGTGATACGGCGAACCACGCCTACGTCCTGCAGTTCGCTGCTGCAGCACTGCTTCACAGCCGCTCGATCGACGCCGGGTACCGCCTGTTCGAGCAGGGCGCCATCACCTCCGGTGACCTCGTCTTGCGCACAAGGCTGCCCGTGGTAGAGGTCGTGGTGGATGAGGTGTTCGGTGCCCAGGACTCGCCGGTGGGGCCGAACGTCACGATGATGCTGGCCGTTGCTTCTCCGGCTAGCACGGCCTCTCCTCGTGCCAGGCATGGGGTCGGCAACTCAGGCCCCTGGTCTACGCAGACCCATCCCGCCCTTTCGAGTTTCTCGATTGTCAGCCCTTGGCGCTTGGCCACCGCAGGGCCGACCATCACGGTGAGCAGCAATCCCACCGCCGATGCGACTACGACTAAGCGCTTCATGCGTAGCCCCTTCATAGTTTCCATAGGCGTCCCGCTTCCCGGGTCAGGACTTCGGCTTGCGGACTAGGATCACGTTGTGCCAACGGTTCACGCCGTCGATGAGACCTTTGTCCCTGCCGAGCGGGTCCTCGAGGCCGCGCGCGACTTCTCTGAGCGGCGGGCCGAGCTATGGCCTGACGTGCACGTCGAGCACCTTCAGGTCCATGAGGCAGGGGAGACGTTCGCCGAGGTCACGGAGGGCAACCCGTGGCCGATCGGCTACGTCTGGGAGCGCCTTCGCTACGGCTGGTCCGAGCCCGGATCGGTCAAGGGGACTGTCACCGACTCGAACATCTTCAAGCCCGGGAGCACGTGGGAGATCAGGGCGGCCCCGGCGGACGGCGGCACTCGGGTGGAGGTGATCGGGGTGCGCCACCTGAGGGGCTTCAAGGGGAGGCTGCTCGCACCCGTGTTCCCCCTGGGCCTCGCCAAGCGGACCGTGGCCGGCCATCTGCGCCACTTCCTCTCCAAGGTCGAGGAAGAAGAGTCCGTCTTTCGATAGGCGCAGGGCTACGCGGTGCGCGGCGCCTGCGTCGCGGAGTCGTGTACCGGTCTCCTGCTCAGCCGAAGGAGCGAGCGTCGGGCTAGCGTCGCGCCAGACGGCCGGATCGGACGAGCGCGGTAGCGGCGGCGTCCGGAGGGCCGACTCCCGCATTCGCTGTGGCCAATGCGGGGCGCGGGGAATGGCGTCCCTGCGATTTACGGTCGCGACGGCAGACACCTAAACCCTCCTCGGGGGGCCGCCCAAAGCAGCACTCAGCTTCTCCCATTCTCGTCGAGCGCCGGTCGCGGTTGGGGCTTCGCAGGCTCGGGCCGGTGACGCAATAACCGGAGCAATCCCATCGTCTTGGAAGGAAGACGGAGAAGCAATGACCGAAAGGAGGGCCCAATGGCCACGGTCGAGACACCAGGGTTCGACGTCGAGACGCTGCGCCGTGGCGTCGAAGGGCGCGACGGGGAGGCGCTCACGAGCCTGTACGCAGACGACGCCGAGTGCATCCTCATCGACCAAACCAACCCGCCGGGTAGCCCGCGCCAGCTCCGGGGGAAGGAAGCGATCGCGGAGTACAACCGGGACCTCACCGGCCGCGAGATGACGCACCGCCTAGACAAGGTCGTCGTCGCCGAAGACAGCGGCGCCTACGCGGACGCGTGCGAATACCCCGACGGCACTCGCGTCTACTGCGCCGCAGTGCTCGATCTGAGCGGTGGCAAGATCACACGCCAGGTATGCGTCCAGGCCTGGGACCAGTAGCGCTCTGGGCCGCTGGATCTAGGCTCGCGACAACTCATCTAGACCACACGGAAAGGTGGAAGCAATGCTGTGCGCGCTGAGTGTCCGCAAATTGAAGCCCGGGGCCTATGAGGGCTTTCGCCGGGCGTGGGAGCCCGAGGAGTTCCCCGAGGGCTTCACTCGTGCGTACCACATCCGCAGCCTCGAGGACGAGAACGAGGTCGTCTCGTTCGGCTTCTATGACGGAACCATGGCGGGCCTGAACGCGATCCGAGATCGCCAGAAAGAGCAAGAGCGCCAGGATCGGATCGCCGAGCACGTCGAGTCGACCGTCGTCGATGCGATGTTCGAGGTGGTCGATGAGGTGACCCCGCCGGGGCGATGAGCAGCTGATCTCACCGAATTCGATGCAAGACCAAAACACGGGCTCGCGGCGACGCGCTACCGGTCGTCGCGAGCCGAGCGGCAGCGAGCTTGCTGAGGTCCGGCTTCGGCGTAGTGGGGGCTCTATATCGGCGGCCCCCATCGCATGCGAGGTGATCGGCGCGAAGAAGTCGTGGTGGGCGCTGGCGCGGCGCTCCCAGCCGGCTTCGAAGGCGACGAAGTGGTGGCGTCGATCTCGCCCGCCGTACTCATCGTCGCTGCCCCTCACGAGCCGCGGCCGGGACCCGCTCCCAGAGTTCGAGCAGCCGGGCCGCGAGGCGCTCGGGCTCGGCGCGGTGCGGGGGATCGAAGTGGTGGCGCTCCTCGAAGGTGTCGAGCGCGTAGTCGGCGAACATCAAGCCGAGCCGCCTCGCCATCGCCCCGTAGTAGTCGGGGTTACTGCGGCCGCCGAGCGCGTAGTAGACGGGCCGGGGGAAAGCCCCGAGCGCTTCGAGGTCGAGTGGGTAATCGGCGAAGGCCGCGGTCATCGCCTTGATCCCGGCCGGTCGCTTGGCCATCCATGGTGGGATCGGGCCGGGAGGCGGGGGAGGCGGCTCGACGCCGGGGGCGAGCTGCAGTTCGACGAAGCGCCGCATCAGCTTGTCCTCCGGCAGCTCCCAGGTGCGGTCGAACTCCTCTTGCACGCGCAGCTCATGCTCGCTGCGGCGCTCGTTTCCGACCCACGCGGGCTCGAGCAGGGAAAGGCTGAGCAGCCGATCGGGGTAGCGGGCCGCGAACGCCGCCGAGACCGCGCCCCCGCCGGAGTACCCGACGAGGTGGAAGCGCTCGAATCCGGCGGTCTCTGCCTGTCGCAGGATTCCCGCCAGCTCGATCTCCAAGCTGTAGTCCGGAGGTGGCTCCTCGTCCGCGTAGACCTCGAGCTCCTTGGCGCGGGCCTCGACTCCCTCGCCGAGAGCCTCGGTCAGCGCCGGATAGGCGAGCCCCGCCGGCAACACGATGCCCGGGAGCAGGATGGCTTGGTGGCTCACGCTCACATCTCCTCGCACTCGACGTCGCGGATCGATCGCCATCGTGACGGCCCGCCATGCCGGCCGCATGGGTAGACCTACGGATCTTTCGCTCATGCACCCTCTGCGATGCTGCGCGAGTGGGGCACGCGGCCTCCTCGACGAACGCGAGGGTGCGCCTGCTGGAGCTGCTGATCGGGCTCTCGGGCGCCACGGATCTCGGCATGGGCCTGCAGGCCGGGGAGTCGGTGCGCTCGGCCGCGCTCGCGGTCCGTCTGGCGGACCTGCTCGACCTCGACGACGAGGGTACGCGGGAAGCCCTGAACTCGACCCTGCTCCTGCACCTCGGCTGCACCGCGTACGCGCACGAGCGCGCCGAGGCGTTTGGCGACGAGGTCGCGCTCAACGCCGCCTCGGCCCGGACCAACTTCCTCGATCCGCGCTCGGTCCTGACCGACATGGTCGGCGGCATCACGCGCGGGGCGGGCCTTCGCAAGCGCGGCCGGGTGACCGGCTACATGATGCTGCGCGGCAACCGCTTCGGCCTGCTCGCCACCACCGCGACCTGCGAGGTCGGACGGCGCCTGGCCGGCCGCCTCCAGCTTCCCGACGGGGTGCAGCGGGCTCTGTACGAGAGCTTCGAGTTCTGGAACGGCAAGGGGACCCCGGCGGGCCTACAGGGAGAGGAGATCGCGCTCGCGGCACGGATCGCGCGGGTTGCCTCGACGGCCTCGCTGTTCGCAGGCATCGGTGGGCCTGAGCTCGCCTCCGAGGCGCTCGCCCAGCGTGCCGGCGGCATGCTCGACCCCAGGCTGTGCGATCTATTCCGGGCGCGTGCCGCCGAACTGCTTGCGGAGCTCGAGGCCACCGATCCGCGCCAGCTCGTCCTCGCTGGCGAGCCCGGTCCCCACGCCTACCGCGAGCACGGCGAGCTGGCGGAGCTGGCCGCAATCTTCGCCGACCTGGTCGACCTCAAAACACCGTTCACTCACGGCCATTCACGCGGAGTCGCGGCGCTCGCGGCGGGGGCGGCCGAGCGGCTTCGGCTCGGCGCAGAGGTGGCCGGCAAGCTGGAGCTCGCCGGGCTGCTCCACGACCTGGGCCGGACCGCGGTACCGACGTCGGTCTGGGAGAAGCCCGCGCCACTCAGCGCGGCCGAGTGGGAGGAGGTGCGGCTGCATCCCTACTGGAGCGAGCGCATCCTCAGCTCGTCGGGAGCGCTCCAGTCCGTCGCCGCGCTGGCCGGCGCGCACCACGAGCGGCTCGACGGCTCCGGCTACCACCGGGGTCGCAAGCCACGCGAGCTGCCGCCCCCGGCCCGGGTCCTCGCGGCCGCCGATGCCTTCCAGGCGATGACGCAGCCGCGCCCGCACCGCGAGGCGCTCCCGGCGGAGCGGGCGGCAGCGGAGCTCGGCGTCGAGGCACGGGCCGGGCGCCTCGACCCCGAGGCGGTGGCGGCGGTACTGGAGGTCGCCGGGCAGCGTCACCGGCGCCGCCGTGCCGACCTGCGACCCGCTGAGCTCACCGAGCGCGAGCTCGAGGTACTCGCGCTGGTGGCCAAGGGATGCTCTAACCGCGAGATCGCCGAGCGCCTGGTCATCTCCCGCCGCACCGCCGAGCACCACGTTCAGAGCATCTACGCCAAGATCGGCGATTCCAGCCGAGCCGCGGCGGCCGTCTTCGCGCTCGAGCACGGCCTGGTCGGCTGAGACGCCCACCCTCCCAAGCGGCGGGATCCGCCGGCGCCGCTCCCAGCAGCCATCGGGCAGGGAGCCCTCCAGGCTGTCCCTTTCTTAGACGGAAGGGAGTCCGCACACGATCAAGCTGCGCTAATGCCGGATTGCCCGAAGCAGGAGGCGATGCTCATCGTGCGCGCGCTTGCACTCCGGGGAAGCGAGAGCGGCCCCGCCGACGCCCCAAGGCTGGTTAGGCTTCGGGGGGGTATGGAGAGTGCCGATTACAGGCGCGCGAGTCATGCAGTGTGGGAGGCGATGGCGCCGGGCTGGGACCAGCGTCACGCGTACCTCGAGGAGATCGCGCGGCCCGTAACCGAGAGGATGCTCGAGCTGCTCGACCCGTCTCCGGGAGACGAGATCCTCGATCTGGCGGCGGGCACGGGAGTCGTAGGGTTCTCCGCGGCCGCGCTGGTTGGACCGACCGGACGGGTGATCGTCAGCGACTTCGCTGGCGCCATGGTCGAGGTTGCGAGTCGCCGAGCAGAGGAGCTTGGCCTCGACAACGTCGAGTGTCGCGTCCTCGATGCCGAGCGTCTCGAGCTCCCGGACGGATCCGTCGACGGTGTCCTATGCCGCTGGGGCTACATGCTCATGGCGGATGTGGCCGCGGCGCTGCGAGAGACGCGCCGGGTGCTGCGAGCAGACGGGCGGGTGGTGTGCGCGGTGTTCGCCGGGCCCGAGCAGAACCCGTGGGCAGCGCTCCCGTCGCGCGTGCTCCAGCAGCGCGGTCACATCCCGCCGCCGGAAGTCGGCGCACCGGGAATCCTCGCGCTCGCCGACCGGGATCGCCTGCGCCGCCTCTTCCCCGAAGCCGGTTTCGCGGATCCCGCGATCGAGGAGGTCGCGTTCGGCTTCCGGTTCGCAGGAGTCGAGGACTACTGGGAGTTCCTCAACAGCGCCGCCGGCGCGATCGCGCTGGTGCTCAGCCGTCTGGGCGAGGACGAGCGGGAGCGGATTCGAGCCGAGATCGCGGAACAGCTCGACGGCTTCGGCGGCTCCGGGCAGATCCAGTTGCCTGCCACGTCGCTCGTCGTGTCGGTCTCGTAGCTCACTGCCCTGCCGCCTCACCACGCGCTTTCGCGTCGCCCGACGAGCGAGCGTCCACCGCCGTCCACGTAGGCCTCTTCCTCAGCGCGGGCGCCCGGCCCGCGGTGCTCGCGTGACCGTCGCCTACGGTCGGTTAGAGCTAGCGTTGCAGTCACGCGTGCCTCCCGGCCACTGACATGGCCGACGAAACGGTCGATCGTGCGCCTCGCTTCGTAGAAACCGGGCTCGTGGCGCGTGAGGATGTCCCGGGGTGTGCAGCCAGCCGCCGGCGGAAGACGTCCTCGGTCGCGTCCGGTTCCTCGACGTATCCGGACATCACGTTCGGGCCGTGCACAACGCATTCGCCGTGGACTCCGTCGGGTGTGGCGCGCATGTGTCCGATTGCTCGCGCGCATGCCCGGGGCGATACACTGCCGAGCCCGCCGGCGACCCGCCTGGCCGATCCGACCCCTGCGGGAAGGCCGCCAGCGCTATTGCGCGGCGCTCTCGAAGAGGAAGTCGACCAGTTGATCCAGTTGCTGCTGGGAGAGCTGCTCCCCGAAGTCCTGAGGCATGACCCCCGCACTGAAGCCCTCCGTGATGTCGGCGTTGGGCTCGACGATCGAGCGGCGAATTGCCTGCCTGCTCTCGCCCGTGAGCGTCTCGTCGAGGTTCGGGCCGACCGTTCCGGTGGCGTCGGCTGCAGCGAGCGTGTGGCACCTGGCGCATCCCTGGTCTACGAAGATCTCCCTGCCAGCGGCCGGCGAGGGTTCCTCCGCTGGCGCGGTCTCGGCGGGGCGCTCAGCCGGCGGCGTAGGCTCCTCGTCGTCGTCGCCGCAACCCGTGGCCGCCAGGGTGATCAGAGCCGCGGTCACGAACCCTAGGATCGCGAATCGCTGCATCTGGTGCCCCCGGAGGACGACACCGGCCGAAGCTATCAAAGCTGCGGCTAGCCCCCCCGTGGGAACGGGTCGCCTGTCACGGGCCTGACCGAGGCGCGTTGTTCCTGGAGCACGTGCGCTCCGACGGCTCGCCCTGCCGACAGGACAGGCTGCACGGCTGTGCGATCGCGGCGAACCCCGCCATCGCGAACCTGCGGACTCGCGGTAGCGACCTCCTCGAGCGGCCGACCCGCGCCCTCGACGATGCGCTCGCCGCCGCAGCAACCGTCTAACTGAACGCAGGGCGGGAGCGTCGGGCGGCTGCCCGGCCTGTTCGCCGGCACCCGTCCGGCGCCCGGCCCCGCAGCAAGGAGGAAGGCGAATGCGCGAGGCCGAGGTCATCGGCCTCTTGGCGCGTGGGCTGCAAACCAAGCAGGTCGCCGGCGCGCTCGGGATCTCGGAGAAGACCGCCGACCGCCACGTCCAGAACGCCTACCGCAAGGTCGGCGTCTCCACCCGCGCTGCGGCGACCCTGTTCGCGATGGAGCACGGGCTGATCGCATGGGGAGAACTCCCGATTGCGGGAACCGCTGTTCGTTCCTAGCGTCCTCCTTGGCCTGGCACGGCCGGGCGCATAGCGAGCACAGATAAGGAGGTCCAGATGGCGATCGCGATGATCATCGACAACCCGGAGGGCTCGCAGGCGATCTACGAGCGGGTCCGCGAGCAACTCGGCTTGGAGAAGCCCGCCGGCGGCATCTTCCATGCTGCCGGGCCGAGCCCGAACGGTGGCTGGCGGGTGATCGAGGTGTGGGAGTCGGAGGAGGAGGCGAAGCGGTTCGCCGCGGAGCGTCTCCTTCCGGCGTTCGAGGCGGCCGATGCGCCACCGCCCCCGCCGCCCGAACTCTGGCCCGTGCACCAGTACCTGCGGTAGGGACGTGGAGGAAAAGGAGGCGACGTGGCAACACAGCAGGCAGAGAAGGCAGCGCCGACAGGGCACCCGAGGCTCGGTGAGCGCGATCGGAGGGCGAGCGAGGCAGGGGCCCGCCGGCGCCTTCTGGCCGGCATCCCGGTCACCGAGCGCCGGCTCGAGCTCGCCGGGATCTCCACGGCTACCTTGGAGGGCGGCGAGGGTCCGCCGATCGTGCTCTTGCACGGTCCGGGCGAGTCGGCGGTCAACTGGCGCTGGGTGATTCCAGAGCTGGTCAGGACCCATCGCGTGATCGCGCCAGACCTCCCGGCCCACGGCTCGACGGAGGGCCCCGACGATGTACTGGAGGCCGACCGCGTGCTCGCCTGGCTCGGCGAGTTGCTCGAACGCACCTGTGACTCCGCGCCGGCCATGGTCGGTCATGTGCTGGGAGGCGCGATCGGGGCCCGGTTCGCGATCGCGAGCCGCGGGCGGCTGAGTCGCCTGGTGCTCGTCGACACGCTCGGGCTGGCGCGGTTTCGTCCCTCGCCGCGGTTCGCGTTCGGCCTTGCCACCTTCGTCGCGAGGCCGAGCGAGCGCCGGTACGACCGCTTCATGCGGCAGTGCGCGTACGACCTCGATTCGCTGCGCGGACGGATGGGCGAGGAGTGGAGGCCGTTCGCCGCCTACAACATCGAGCTCGCGCGGGCGCCGCAGGCGAAGGCGGCCGGAAAGCTCTTGCGCCGGCTCGGGATCCCGCGGATACCGCCCGAGGAGCTGGCTCGGATCACAGTTCCCACGAGCCTGATCTGGGGCCGGCACGACCGGGCCAACCGGCTCAACGTTCCCGAGGCCGCGAGCGAGCGCTACGGCTGGCCGCTGCTCGTGATCGAGGAGGCGGCCGACGACCCGGCCCGCGACCAGCCACAGGCCTTCCTGCGCGCCCTCCGCGCCGCGCTCGGGCAGGGGCAGTGAGGACCGGGCAGAGCGATGAAGGCGCGACTCGGTGGCGGTCCCGATGCGGGAGCAGCTCGGCCGCCCTGAGCAACTGAAAGCGAAAGGAGCGATCGCGATGACCGATGTGGCGACCCACGAGGTGGATTTCGAGGCGATCAAACAGGTCCAGAAGCAGATCTGGTCGGTGGGAGACTTCGCGAGGGTGGCGACGATGACGACGATCGTCGGCGAGGAGCTCTGCGAGGCCGTCGATGTCGCGCCCGGAGAACGTGTCCTGGACGTGGCCTGCGGGAGCGGGAACGGGGCGCTCGCCGCCGCGCGGCGGACAAGCTCCGCTTCGCTCAGGATCTCTCGCAGCGCGAGATCGGGAACCGGATCGGGCACTCCCAGATGCACGTCTCCCGACTGCTGCGGAGCGCGCTCGACCGGCTGAAGGCCGCAGCGACCGCCGGCTGAGGATCAGCTCGAGCTCGCGACCGCGACGCCTGCCGCGCGGGGCGGGATCAACCTGTGAAGCGCGCACGTCCTTGGGGACGTCCCGGCGGGGCACGGGGCTCTGCCAGCCCGCCCCACGGGAGAGGGCTGGCGGAATTCTCGCGCGTGTCGGAACTCCCAACGGATCGCACGCCTTGGTGGACGAGTCCGCCCACGAAGGCCTCGGCGTCCTCGACTCTCGCCCTGCGGACGACTACGGCAACGAGGAGATGGGTCGGCATGGGCAGCTCTGATTGCGAGCTAACCGAGGCCATCCTCCGCCGCGGCCACGAAGCGGGCCGCCAGCGCGGCGGCCTCGGTGTCGTCGAGGCCCGCGCGCGTGAGCGTATGCCAGGTGCCGAAGTCGAGGGCCACGAAGAGCGCCGCCCGCACCCGCTCGCGACGGACGCCTCGCAGCTTGCGGCCTGACGTCAGCGCTTCTGCGGTGGCATCCACCAGGGGCCAGAACTTCGCTCTCATCACCTTGTCGAGCGCGGGGACGAGCGGGGCGTCGCGCAGCGCGTTGCCGGTCATGTCCTCCGTCTCGCGGTACCAGGCGTAGAGGGCGCGCAGACCGGCGTCGAGTCGCTCGTCGGGCTCGTCGATCGCCGCGAGTGCCGCAGGGTCGGGGGGAGGGTGCCCGTCCATGTAGTGGGAGCTGCATGCTTCGAGCAGCTCGTCGTCCGAGCGGAAGTGGTTGTAGACGGTCATGCGGCCCACGCCCGCCCGCTCGGCGATCTCTTTGACCGTGGTGCGCGCCGGGCCAACCGTTCGGTGCAGCTCGACGGCGGCCTCCGTGATGCGCAGGCGCGTCTCCTCCTCCTGCCGGGCTCGCTCCTTCTTGCGGTAACGGCGCCGTTGTCGGCTCGCTGACATTTCGTGGGACTCCATGTCCAGCCAATCTTGACAGATCGCCCGGGCGTACGTCACCATGCATTTCGCAGTGCACAATGTCCTACGAATTGGAGGTGTTCCAATGCAGGCGATCCAGACTCAGGAGCTCGAGCTCGCCTCGTTCTCCCAGACGACCGACGAGGGCAATGTGGTCAGGGCGGCGTGGCCGGTCTACCGCGACACCGGGGCGGCGAACACCGCCGTCGTCTACTTCGAGCTCGACCCCGGCATGGAGCTGCCCACCCATACCGACAGCGCCGAGGAGGTCCTCATCGTGCTGGAGGGCGAGGTCGAGGCACACATCGACAGCCAGCGGGGGCGCGTCAGCGCCGGCGGCATGGCGGTCGTGCCGGCGATGGCCCCGCACGGGGCGCGCAACGTCGGCGACGGCATCGCACGCGTGGCCGGCGTCTTCTCCAGCAACACGATCGTCGCCGTGTTCGACGACGAGTTCGCGGGAATCGGCACGCGCGTGGTCGGCACGCCCCCGCCCGCCGACGCGCCGGTCGCCAGCGCCTGACCACTGCCAGGAACACATCGAGAGCCAAAGGAGAACACCATGCAGCTCGACTACCGCTTCGAAGCCCGACTCACCGACTCGGTCGAGATCGGCCCCGTGGCCGGCGGCGTCCGCGTCGACAACTACTTCGACGGACGCATGACCGACGGCGAACTGGCGGGCGCCCGCGTGCGGGGCGTCGACCAGATCACCATCCGCGAGGACGGCAGCGTCGAGCTCGACATCCGCGAGACGATCGAAACCGAACGCGGCGCGATCTCCGCCGACGTCCGCG
>JBKGUS010000559.1:0-23539 GCA_046462295.1 Thermoleophilaceae bacterium
GCTGCTGATCATCGCCGAGGACGTCGAGGGCGAGTCCCTGGCGACCCTGGTGGTCAACAAGCTGCGCGGCACCTTCACCGGCGTCGCCGTCAAGGCTCCGGGCTTCGGCGACCGCCGCAAGCGCATGCTCGAGGACATCGCCATCCTCACGGGCGGCGAGGTCATCACCGAGGAGATGGGCCTCAAGCTCGAGAACACGCAGCTCTCGCAGCTCGGCCGCGCCCGTCGCGTGGTCGTCGCCAAGGACACGACCACGCTCGTGGACGGCGCGGGTGACAGCGAGGCCATCAAGGGCCGCATCAACCAGATCAAGACCGAGATCGAGAACACCGACTCGGACTTCGACCGCGAGAAGCTGCAGGAGCGGCTGGCCAAGCTGGCCGGCGGCGTCGCGGTCGTGAAGGTCGGCGCGGCCACCGAGACGGAGATGAAGGAGAAGAAGCACCGCGTGGAGGACGCGCTGCAGGCCACCCGGGCCGCCCTCGAGGAGGGCATCGTTGCGGGCGGCGGCGTGGCGCTCCTGCGGGCGCAGGACTCCATCCAGCTCGACGCCTTCGAGGGCGACGAGCGCACCGGGGCGCAGATCGTGCGCCGCGCGCTCGAGGAGCCGCTGCGCCAGATCGCGGACAACGCGGGCCTCGAGGGCTCCGTCGTGGTCAACGAGGTGCGCAACGCCAAGGGCAAGAACGACGGTCTCAACGCCGAGACCGGCGAGGTCGTCGACCTCGTGGCGGCCGGCGTGATCGACCCCGCGATGGTCACGCGCTCCGCACTGCAGAACGCCGCGTCGATCGGGAAGAACATCCTGACGACCGAGGCGATCGTCGCCGAGATGCCGGAGAAGGAGCCCGCCGGGATGCCGGGCGGCGGCATGGGCGGCATGGACGGAATGATGTAGGAAGCTCGAAGAGTTTCCGCAGTGTGCGAGGGCCCCACTCCGGCGGGGCCCTCGTGCTTTCCGAGTAGGGTCCGGCCATGACGCCCGGCCTCGCGGACGTCCTGGCAGCGCGGCGGCGAATCGCCCCCTACCTGCCGCGGACCCCGCTGTTCACCTATCCGCAGCTGGACGAGCTGGTGGGCGCGCGGGTCTACGTCAAGCACGAGAACCACCAGCCGGTCGGCGCCTTCAAGGTCCGCGGCGGGGTCAACCTCGTCGCCCAGCTCTCGGACGACGAGCGCAGGCGCGGGCTGATCGCCTCGTCGACCGGCAACCACGGCCAGTCGATCGCGTTCGCCGCGCGCCACTTCGGGGTCACCGCCCGGATCTGCGTGCCGGAGCACTCGAACCCGGTCAAGGTGGCGGCCATGGAGAGCCTCGGCGCCGAGCTGATCGTGTCCGGCGCGGACTTCGACGACGCCCGGGTGAACGCCGAGCGGCTCGCCGACCAGCACGGCTACCGATACGTCCATTCCGGCAACGAGCCCCACCTGATCGCCGGGGTGGCGACGGAGACGCTCGAGATCGTCGAGCAGGAGCCCGCCGTCGAAGCGGTGATCGTGCCGGTGGGCGGCGGCAGCGGCGCGGCCGGCGCGTGCATCGTGGCCGCCGCGGTGAACCCGGAGCTGCAGGTGATCGCGGTGCAGTCGGAGGCCGCGCCGTCCGCCTACCGGAGCTGGAAGGAGGCGCGGCCCGTCGAGGCGCCGAGCCAGACCCGTGCGGAGGGGCTCGACACGCGTACGCCCTTCGAGCTGCCGCAGCGGATCATGCGCGAGCACCTGCACGACTTCGTGCTGGTGAGCGAGGACGAGATTCGCGCAGCGCAGCGCGCGATGATCGAGCGCACACGCAACCTCATCGAGGCCTCGGGGGCGGCCACGCTCGCCGCCGCGCTGCGGCTTGCGGACGAGCTCCGGGGAAGCCGCGTCGCCCTCGTCGCGAGCGGCGGCAACGTCAGCCGGGAGCAGCTGCTCGAAGTCCTCGCCTGACGCGGCTCAGGCGCCCCCGAGCACGCTCGCCATCGGCAGCGGGCGCACGCCGAGCGACTCGGCGTCCGCAGTTCCGCGCCGGCTCGTCATCGGCTCCTCCATCAGCTCCGCCTCCTCCCAGGTCGCGAACACCTTCGGCCCGCCGAGCTTCCGCAGCGCCCGCAGCGACAAGCGCACGAGCGGCAGCGGCACATGCAGCAGCCGGCGCCGGCGCCCGGTGGGCTTCATCGCGAAGCGCACGATCTCGTCGTACGAGAGCGTCTCCGGCCCGGCCAGCTCGAACGACCGCTTGCGCGGCCCCGACGCCATCAGCGCCGCGACCACGCAGTCAGCGACGTCCTCGGCCCAGATCGGCTGGTAGCGCGCCCGGCCCGATCCCGACACCGGGATCGCCGGGAGGTACGAGAACCGCTCGAGCAGCGTGAGCCAAGGATCGCCCGGCGTGTAGACGATCGACGGACTGAACACGGTCGTCTCGAGCGCCGACCCCTCCACCGCCTCGCGCGCTAGGGCCTTCGCCCTGAAGAAGCGCGTGCGGGAGTGGTGCGCCGCTCCCATTGCGGAGAAGAAGACGAAGCGCCGCGCCCCGGCGCGCTCAGCCGCCCGCACCAGCCGCAGCGTGGCCACCGAGTTCAGCTCCTCGATCGACGCGTGCGGCTCGTCGCGGATCGCGGCCGCCAAGTGCACCACCGTGTTCACGCCGCGGAGCGCGTGCCGGAACGACGGCGGATCGGCCAGGTCGCCCATCGCGATCTGCACGCGCACGCGATGGTCGCCCAGGCGGCGCGGGTCGCGCACCAGGCAGCGGACCGGCTCGCCCGCGCCGGTCAGGCGCCGGAGCAGCGCCGAGCCGATCGTGCCCGTGGCGCCGGTCAGCAGGATCATCGGCCGACCACGACGATCCGCCACGGCGAGCGCTCGTTGCGGTGCGTCTCGACCTCCCCGAAGCCCGCCTCCCGCATCCAGGAGCGGATCTCGGACGGCCGGAAGTTGCGCGAGTGGCTCCAGGCGTAGAAGAGCAGCGACGAGATCGCACCGTGCTCGGAGACCTGCTCGCCCCGCTCGGGCCGGGCGGAGTCGCCGATCACGAGGCAGCCGCCCGGCCGCAGCGCCGCGCGCGCCATCCCGCACAGCTCGCGGTCGCGCTCCTCCGGGAGGTGATGGACCAGGTTGAAGACGGACACCACGTCCAGGTCCTCCCCCAAACCGATCTCGAACACATCACCCTCGCGAAACGAGATCCGGTCCGAGAAGCCCTCCTCCTCGACGATCTCCCGCCCCACGGCCACGCTTGGGGGCAGGTCTAGCACCGTCGCCTGGAGGTCCGGATGACGGCGGCACATCGCCATCGAGAAGCCCCCATGACCGCCCGCCACGTCCACGAGGCGGCGCGGGTTCTCGATGGGCACCATCGCCGCGTTGGCCTCGTGCTCGGGGCGCGAGATCTCGTAGAGGCCGCGGATGTAGGCGCGCCAGCGGTGGGCCTCGTCGTGGCGCTCCTCGTGCATCGCGTAGGCCTTGCCGTCTCGCACGGCCTCGGGCAGGAGATCCAGCGTCTCCCAGTGCAGGTCTGCCTGGGCGCCCACGAAGGTCGCGATCGACTCCGGCGAGGAGCGAACCAGCTGCCGCTCCGACACGGCGGCGTTGCGGAGCCGGCCGTCCTCCTCGGCCTCCACGTAGCCGAGCGTGAGCAGCGTCGTGAGGAGGGTCTCCGCGCCGAGCGGGTCCAGCGAGAGGCGCTCGGCCAGCTCGGCGGCGGTGGCTGGCGACTCGTGCAGCGCCTCGAACACCCCGAGCATGACGGCGGTCGAGAGCGCACGGGCCGCCACGAGCCCGGTGAACGAGTCGAAGTAGGGGTCTGGCTCTCTCAGAACCAGTGCCGCTGCTCCTGCCAGGGATCCGCGTCGTTGTGGTAGCCGTTCAGCTCCCAGAAGCCCATGCGATCGCCGCTCATCACCTCGAGCCGGCGAAGGAACTTGGCGGACTTCCAGAAGTAGCGCTTCGGGACGAGCAGCCGCAGCGGCGCACCGTGGTCGGGCTCAAGCGGCTCGCCGGCGTAGGTGTGGGCGACGAGCACCTCGTCGTCCGTCACGGCGTCGAGGGGGACGTTGGTCGTGTAGCCGCCGTCGCTGTGCGCCATGAGGTGGGTGCCGGCGCGCTTCACCCCGGCCCGCTCGAGCAGATCGCGCACGCGCACCCCGCGCCAGGTCGTGTCGAGCTTCGACCAGCGCGTGACGCAGTGGATGTCCACCCTCACCTCCGTCTGGGGCAGCGCCATCAGCTCGTCCCAGGAGAGCGTCAGCTCACGCTCCACCTCGCCGTCCACGCGGAGGTCCCAGGTCGCGAGGTCGAAGGCCGGATTCCGGCCCACGCTGAGCACCGGGAACTTCTCGGTGATGTACTGGCCGGGCGGCACCCGGTCGGGGTCGATCCCGAGCTTCTGCGCCTGTCTGCGCCCCCGGGAACCCAGCATCTTCGCGGTGATCGCCATGCCCCCAACGATAGAATCGCGCTTTCCATGGCCTACGTCATTGCCGAACCCTGCATCGACACCAAGGACAATTCCTGCGTCGAGGTCTGCCCGGTCGACTGCATCCACCCGACTCCCGAAGAGCCGGACTACGACCAGGTGACTCAGCTCTACATCGACCCGGAGGAGTGCATCGACTGCGACGCCTGCGTCGAGGCCTGCCCGGTCGACGCCTGCTTCGCCGAGGACCAGCTCCCCGACGAGTGGCAGAACTACATCCAGATCAACGCCGACTACTTCAAGCAAGCCAGCTAGCGAGCCTGCGCTAGGAGCTTCCGGCCGGCGCCATCGGCAGCGCGGTGCCCGTCACCTCGGGCACGGGCGGGCCCGACGGCGCCTGGAAGACGGCCAGCTGCTGCGGGGTCGCCGCGATCACGCCGCGGGCGGCGTGGAAGAGCGCCTGTGAGGCCGGCGCGTCCGGCTCGTCGAGGATCAGCGGGCGGCCCTCGTCGGCGGCGGTCCGCAACTCCTCCTGCAGCGGGACCTTGCCCAGCAGCGGCACGTCCAGCTCGTCGGCGAGCAGCTGGCCACCGCCCTCGCCGAAGATCGTGAAGCGCTCGCCGCTCGGCGTGGTGAAGCCGGACATGTTCTCGATGACGCCGGCGATCTCGAGGTCGAAGCGCTGGGCCGTCTCGGCGGCGCGCTTCGCCACCTTCTGGGCCGCCGGCTGCGGCGTCGTCACGATCACGAACTTCGCCTGCGGCAGTAGCTGGGCCAGCGTCATCGACACGTCGCCGGTGCCCGGCGGCAGGTCGATCAAGAGGTAGTCGAGCTCGCCCCAGTCGACGTCCTCGAGGAACTGGCGGATCGCCTTGTGGAGCATCGGGCCGCGCCAGGTGATCGCCTGGTCCTGCTCGTTCAGGAAGAACTCGATCGAGATCACCTTCACGCCGCCGTGGGCGTCGAGCGGCAGGATCTTGCGCTGCGCCGACACCATCGGGCGGCCGTGCACGCCGAGCATGCGCGGGATCGAGTAGCCCCATACGTCGGCGTCGAGCGCGGCGGCCTGCTTGCCCTCGAGCTGGAGGGCGGCCGCCAGATTGGCGGTGACCGTGGACTTGCCGACGCCGCCCTTGCCCGAGCCGATGCAGATGACGTTCTTGACGGCCGCGAGCGCTCCTTCGGGGAGCCCGCCCTGACGGCCGAGGCGCTGGGCCAGCGACTGCTTCTCCTGGTCGGACAGGACGTCGAATGCGACGTTCACGTGCTGCACGCCGAGCGTGCTCACGTTCTCCACGACCGCCTTCTCGAAGTGGGCGCGGATCGGGCAGCCCGGGGTGGTCAGCGACACGACCACGTCCACGCGGCCCTCTTCCGGTTGCTCGATCGAGCGCACCATCCCCAGGGAGACGATGTCCTTGCGCAACTCGGGGTCGATGACGTTGCGAAGCGTGTCCTTGATCTGATCCTGGCTGAGCATCTGGTCTAAGTGTGGCAAAAGCACCGACGCCGCCCCCGAAGGGACGGCGCCGGCTGAGGGAGGAGAGATACTGCACTGGCGGCGAGATATAGGGCCGCCAGCCTCACCCCGGAGCGGTCTCTCCGCGCCCGACCGGGGGGAAGCCTGCCGGGCTCGCTAGGCGAGCGACGTCACGCGCTGGCGCGCCGACTTGAGCGTCTTCTCGACCTCGCGGCGGTTCTGCTTCACCGTCCGCAGGGTCTGGTTGCGGCGCTGCCGCAGCTCGCGCTCCACGCGAGTCCGGGTCCGCTTCGCCTCGCGCACTGCACGGTTGCGGGCGGTGGTGCCGCGGCGCTCGAACCGGCGGAGGTTCGTGCTGACGCGCTTCTGGAGCCTGCTCAGCTCCTGCTCGCGCGTCGTACCGTCGGCGAGCGGCTTGACCGCCTCGATCACGCTGTCACGCGCGACCAGGGTGGCGCCAACGGGGATCAGCACGGCCCGCTCGGCCTGAGCCTGCACGACCTGCAGGGTGTTCAGCTCTGCCTGAGCACGCGTCTCAGCGGCCTTGCGGGCCGACCGACTGCGGTTTGCGGCGTTGCGACGGCGCGTGGCAGCAGCCTTCTGAGCGGTCGCCTTGCGCTGGGTGGGGGTCTGGGTAGCCATTTGGGGGAACTCCTCCTCCGAACCTTGTTAATTCTAATCTAGGTAGAAGTATACCGACGACACCCCTAGGTAAACCCTCCCTGGGCGCCGGTTACACCGGCGCCCAGCAATCAGATTTCACGGCGGCTCAGGCCGCGGCCGCGGGGGTGGAACCGAGACGTTCGAGCCACGCCTCGGGCGTCTTCAGCTCCGCCGTCGTCGGGAGCGCCTCGGGCGACTCCCAGACCCGGTTCAGGCGCTCGATGCCGGCAGAGGCCACCACGGCGTCGCTGAAGCGCTTGCCGAGCTCGTACTGCCGGAGCTTCACGTCGAATCCCAGCAGGCGCTCGACGATCCGCTGAGGGGCGCTGCGGCTGCGCCGCCGCGCGTCCATGGCGCTGCGTAGCTTCTCGTGGTCCGGGATCACGTCGCGCCCGATCTCGTCCATGACGTGCTCGGAGTACCCCTCCACCACCGCCATCGTGGCCTGCGCCCGCTCCATCAGCCCGCGCTGCTCGCGCGTCTGCACGAGCGCCGCGAGGCCGCCCTCGCGGAACGTGTCGACGAGCTTCGACAGATCGGGCATCGACGGCAGCCCTCCGGCGGCCCCGCGATCGATCCGCACGTCGACGGTCGACAGGTACTCGCGGACCAGCCCGCTCAGGTGCTCGCGGAGCCAGGGCACGCCCTGGAACTGGAACACGTGGGTCAGCTCGTGCGCGCAGATCCAGCGGTGGAAGGCGTCCGCGTCCACCTCGAGCTCGCGGACCGCCTTGCGCACGTTGGGCGCCACGAAGAGCAGCCGCGGCGGGGCCTCCCCGCCCAGCAGCGACACCTCGTACTGGCCGATCACGCGCTGCGACAGGTAGCCGACGACGAGCCCGGCCTCGGCCGCCAGCGTCGCCGACGCGCCCGCCCTCAGCACGCCGGCCAGCGGGCCGGCGAACTCCATCCGCCCCTCGAGCCGCTCGGCCACCGGGTCGAGCAACCCCGACATGGTCTCGAGGTTGATCTCCGCCCACTCCTCACGCGAGACGAGCTCGGCCCCGGGCACCGGCGTGGCGAGCCGCAGCCGCGTATAGGCCGCAACGTGCTCCTCCATCTCGGCGCTCACGGCGGCGACATCCGGATCCGGCCCCGGGTCGCCGGAGCCCGCCGCGAGGCGGGCGACCTGACGGGCGAGCGACCAATCGACCATGGTCAACAGGAGCCTAGCCAGTCACGACGTGACCCGAGCCGGGCACCACCCGCTCACCGCCGCGGTCCGACTCGATCGTCACTCGCAGCGGCGCCTCGGGCGCCGGCTCCTCCGTGAACAGCCACGGCCGGCCCACCGGCACGACGATGAACAGGCCCCGGTCGTCGCCCACGGCGCTGAAGTCGCGGCGGTTCCCGCTGAAGTGCGGCAGCCCGAGCTCCCCCTCGAGCCACTCCACCGCGGCGCCCACGTCTGCCACCGGCAGCCCCACCTCGCTGATCTCGAGGAAGAGGTCCTCGCCCGGTGCGCGCTCCCGCGCGATCAGCTCCACGATGTTCCCGCCGGGGTCGAAGAAGTAGGCGGAGCGGGCGCGCCAGGCCGGGAACGGGACGTCGTCGTCGACGAGCTCGACGCGCTCCCGCGCCCACGCCACGGCCTCCTCGAACCGCTGCGGCGGGACGTTCACCGCGAAGTGCGAGCAGACCGCGGGGCCGGTCTCGAAGCGGAGCCGGCTCGCGCCGTACCCGGAGCCGTGGAACGCCGCCAGCGCCTCGGGGTCGGGCGCCGGCAGCACGACCTCGACGATCCTCACAGGTCCGGCAGCTCCTGCTGGAGCTCCGCGACCGGGGCGAACAAGTCGCCGTGCTCGTCGACGCGCTCCAGCACGTCGGATGCCTCGAACACGAGCGCGTCTGGATCCCCGAGCTCCTCCCAACGGAGCGGCGTGGAGACGGTCGGCCGCTCGCGCGCGCGAAGCGAATAGACAGACACGGTCGTCTTGGCCTCGTCGTTCTGGCTCCAGTCGATCAGCACCTTGCCCTTGCGCAGGTCCTTGCGCTGCTGCGACACGATCAGCTTCGGGTGCTGCGCCTCCAGGTGGCGCGCCAGCGCGTGGGAGAGCGCCTTGCTGCCGTGGTCGTAGTCCACACCGTCCACGTTCAGCGGCACGTACACCTGGATGCCCTTCGAGCCGGAGGTCTTCGCGAAGCTCTCGAGGCCGATCTGGACGAGCGTGTCGCGCAGCAGGAAGGCGACCTCGCAGCACTCCGGGATTCCGGCCGGCGGGCCCGGATCCAGGTCGAACGCCATGACGGTGGGGCGGTCGACGTCATCGACCAGCGAGAGCGACGGATGGAGCTCGAGGTCGGCCAGGTTGGCGAGCCAGACGAGCGTGGGTAGGTCGTCGCAGACGCAGAAGTCGATCGACTTGCTCCTCAACTGGATCGCCTCCGAGCGCACCCACTCGGGACGGTGCGACGGGCACTGCTTCTCATAGAAGTGCCCGCCGTCGACGCCGTTGGGATAGCGCTTCAGGGTGAGCGGCCGGTCCCGCAGGTGCGGCAGCAGGGCCGGCGCGATGCGCGTGTAGTAGTCAATCACCTGCCCCTTGGTGAAGCCCACCTCGGGATACATGACCTTGTCCAGGTTCGAGAGGGAGAGCTCTCTCCCCTCGACCTCGACCGCTACGCGCCGCGGAGGCAACTAGGCCTTCGCCGGTTCCTTCTTCTTCTTCGCGGAGCCGGACTTCTTCTTCGGCGCCGGCTTCTTGGCGCTCGCGATGCTCGCCTCGAGGGCCGACATCAGGTCCGGCACCTCCTTCGGCTCGGCCTCGGGCTCCTCGATCACGATCGTCTCGCCCTGCGCCTTGCGCTCGATCAAGTCGAGCACCCGCTCGCGGTACTCGTCGCGGTACTTCTCGGGATCGAAGTCCGAGGCGAGCGAGTCGATCAGCTGGTTCGCCATGGCGAGCTCGCGGTCGCTCGTCTGCACGTCGCCGTCGGCGGCGGCGAGCTCCTCGAGCGACTCGGCGGGGATCACCTCGTCGGCGAACAGCATGGTCTCCATCGCGAGCGCTCCGCCGCGCGGCCGGATCGCCACGAGGTGCTCCTTCGAGCGCAGGACCACGCGCGCCACTGCCACCTTGCCCGAGTCCTCCATGGCGTCCACCAGCAGCCGGTAGGCCTTGGCGGCGCCGGTGTCAGGCGCGAGGTAGTAGGGGTGGTCGTAGTAGATCGGGTCGATTTGCTCGAGGTCCACGAAGTCCTCGATGTCGATCGTGCGCGTCTTCTGCGGCTCCAGCGCCTCGAGCTCCTCGGGGGTGATGGTCACGTAGCGATCTGGGCCGATCTCGTAGCCCTTGACGATCTGCTCGTACGCGATCTCCTCGCCGTCCGGGCCCACGCGCTTCTGCCGCACGCGGCTGCCCGACTCGGCGTCGATCTGATGGAAGCGCACGGTCTTCTTCGAGACCGCGCTGTAGAGCTTCACGGGGATGTTGACCAGCCCGAAGCTGATTGCGCCGCTCCAGATGGCTCTTGGCATACCGTCAAATCTACTGCGTGCCCGAACCCTGCCCTGCCTCGCGCACGCATTCCTGCGGGTCCTTGTCGGGCCGCAGGCCCTTGAACGACGGCGCTCGCATGGTGCCGCTCTTGGTCCACTCGCGGAGCTCCACGCGCGCCACCAGGCGGGGCTCGACGAAGACCGTCCCCTTCGGCGGCTGGCGGCCGGTGAAGGGCGAGTCCGTGCGGCGGAGGGGCTCGAGTTCGCGCTGCAACAGCGCCAGCGTCTGCTCGGTGAAGCCCGTGCCGACCTTGCCGGCGTAGGAGAGCTCGCCGTCCTCGATCACGCCGGCCACGATGGCGCCCAGCGTCTTGCTGCGGCCGCCCTCGCCGGGCGTCCAGCCGCCGATCACCACGTCCTGCTCGCAGACGTTCTTCACCTTCACCCAGCCGGCCGAGCGGCGGCCGGGCTCGTAGGTCGAGTCGAGCCGCTTCGCGACGATCCCCTCGATCCCGAGGTCGCGCGTGGCGGCGAGCAGGGCGCTCCCCTCGCCGCGGTGGTAGGCGGGGACGCGCCAGGCGGGGCCCTCGAGCTCGAGCGCCTCGAGCACCTCGCGGCGCTGCTCGTAGCGGAGCGGCAGCGTCGAGCGGCCGTCGAGGTAGAGCAGGTCGAAGGCGACGTAGGTGACCGGGATGTCCCGCATCCTGCGCCTCACGGCCGAGTCCGAGGCCAGGTGCATCCGGCTCTGAAGCCGCTCGAAGCTCGGCCGGCCGTGCTCGTCGAAGGCGACGATCTCGCCGTCGAGGATCATCCGCCGCGCGCCGACCGCGCGGGCGAGCTCCCGCACCTCCGGGTAGCGCGGCGTGAAGTCGCTGAAGTTGCGGCCCTGCAGCTCGATGTGGCCGTGGTCGCAGAACACCACGGTGCGGATGCCGTCCCACTTGACCTCGAAGCCCCACTTCTCCTCGCCCCGAGGCAGGGGGCCGGAGCGGGCCAGCATCGGCGGAAGGCGGTCGGGCATCGGCTCGTAGCCGGGGTCCTCGGGCGGGTCCATGCGGTGGATGAGCCAGTCCTTGCCGCGCGTCTGGAAGATCGCGTAGCGGCCGCGCATGCGCTCGCCGTGGAAGGTCGCGATCACCTCGTTCTCGCGGAACTTCTCGGCCTCGTAGGTGCCGCTGTCCCACACGAGCATCGTGCCGGCGCCGTACTCGCCCTTGGGGATCTCGCCCTCCCACTCCAGGTACTCGAGCGGATGGTCCTCGGTGTGGACGGCCAGGCGGTTCTCGTCCGGGTGGGCGGGGACCCCGCGCGGGAGCGCCCAGGAGACGGCCACGCCGTCGTGCTCCATGCGCAGGTCCCAGTGCAGGCGGCGCGCGTGGTGCTCCTGGACGACGAAGCGCGCGCCCTTCGGCTTCCGGCGGCGCTTGCCGCTCGGCTCGGCGGTGCGCTCGAAGTCGCGTTTGGTGCGGTACGTGTCTAGCTTGTCAGCCACTCGTCGAGCGAGTTTCGCAACTCGACGATCGAGTCGTACACGGACACGGCCCCGGCGTCGCGCAGCTCGGCCTCGGAGAACCCGCCGGTGAGCACCGCGACGGTCGAGATGCCGGCGCGGCCGGCCGCCTCGCAGTCCCACGTCGAGTCGCCGACCATGACCGCCGCGCCGGTGCCGGCCTTGTCCATCGCCGCCCTCACGAGGTCCGGCTCCGGCTTGGTGTCGTCCACGTCTCCCGAGGTGGTCCAGTCGTCGGCGAGCTCGCGGGCGTCGAGCAGGTCGAGGTAGTGCTCCACCTCGTCGGGCTTGGCCGAGCTGGCGAGCACCACCTCGTGGCCGCGATCCTTGAGGTCGGCGATCAGGTCGCGGGCGCCCTCGAGCGGCTCGACCTCCTCGATCAGGGCCATGTAGAGGGCCTTCTCGGCGTCCCGGATGTCCTCGCCCTTCTCCTCCTCGACCTCGTCGCCGCAGAGCGCCTCGACAAGGTGGTCGCCGCCCATGCCGATGTGGCGGTGGATGCGCCAGAGCGGCAGCAGCTCGCCGTGCTGGCGAAAGGCGCGGTACCAGGCGATTGCGTGGTGGTAGTTGGTGTCGACCAGCGTTCCGTCTACGTCCAGGATGGCGGCGGTGGGCATGGAGGGCGCATTCCCTCCTACATCCGTCTAGTAACGCGGCGCCCGAGGCTAAGGCCGCTCTCACGCGGGCCGAAGAGACCCGTGAATGCTTCGTCGCTTCTCGCTCCTGTGCCTTTTCGCCACGCTGGCGGTGGCGCTGGTGGCTGCCCCCAGCGCGTCGGCGGTTTGCGCCTCGGCGAGCGCCGCGCCGGCGACCGTGGCCAAGCGGACGGCGATCCGCGCCACGCTCTGCACTCTGAACGCCGAGCGCAGGCGGCACGGCCTGCCGCGGCTGAAGCTGAACAAGAAGCTGTCGGCGGCGGCGCGGCGCCATGCGCGCGACATGGTGAGGCGCGGCTACTTCGCCCATGATTCGCTCGGCGGCGGCTCGTTCGTGGACCGCATCCGCCGCACCGGCTACCTGCGCGGGACGGGGAAGTGGACGGTGGGCGAGAACCTCGCCTGGGGCTCGCACGACCGCGCGGCGCCGCGGGCCATCACCCAGATGTGGATGAACAGCCCCGGTCACCGGGCGAACATCCTGAGCCCGTCGTTCCGCGAGGTCGGGATCGGGCTGGCGCTGGGCGCACCTGGGGCCAGCGGGCCGGCCGCGACGTACGCGACCGACTTCGGCGCGACCGGTTAGCTCCGCGGGCATCCATGCCCGCGTCCTGAGACCAACGGCGCCGTCACGGCGCTGTAACCGGCGCGCTTCGCGCGCCTTTACGCGGCCACCTCTTCCAGCTCCTCGGCGAGCTCGCGCGCACGCTCGATCGCCTCGGAGTCCGTGTCCCGCTCGATCAGGTCGAGCACGCCCTCCTCGATCTCGCCCTGGAGGTCGGGCCACGCCTCCACGTCGTCGCCCAGCTCGGGCAGCACGCCGGCGATCGTGAGGCCGCCGTCGAAGCGGTCGAACACGCGCGGGTCGATGTAAGAGCTTCGCGCGACGGCCGGCGTGTTGCCGAGGTAGTGGGCGACCTCCTTGATGGCGCGCGTCTTGGCCCGCTTGCGGGATCCCTTGCCGCGCTGCGCGGGTCCCGACACGGCCAGGGCCACCGCGGCCAGGACCGTGCCGCTCCACGTCCGGAAGTCCTTGGCGGTGAAGTCCCCGCCGGCGGCCACCTTGACGTACTCGTTGATGTCGGAGGACTTCACGTCCACCCAGCGGTGGCCGTCCTTGTATGCGAGGAGCTCCTCGCCGCCGCCACGCCTCCGCTTGAGTTCACGCACCACGGCGGCCACCGCGGCGTCGCCGATCGACTGCAGCCGGCGCTGGCCTCCCTTGGCCTCGTAGTCGAAGACGACCTGGTCGTCCTGCACCGTCACGTGACGCCTCTGCATGGTCGCGATGCCATACGTGTCGTTCTCCTCGGCGTAGTCCTCGGACCCGATGCGAAAGAAGCCGCGGTCGAGCAGCCGGACCGCGCAGGCGAGCACCTTCTCGCGCGGCATGCCCTGCTTGGCGAGATCCTTCGCAACCCGGCGGCGCAGGCGCGGCAGCGCCCGCGCGAAGCTCGTCATCGACTCGAACTTCTCCCGGTCGCGGCGCTCGCGCCAGCGGTCGTGGTAGCGGTACTGCTTGCGGCCGGCCGCGTCGGTACCGGTGGCCTGGATGTGGCCGAGCGGGTAGGGGCAGATCCAGACGTCCTCCCAGGCGGGCGGGATGGCGAGCTCCCGGATGCGGTCGATAACGGAGGGCTCGGTGATGCGGTTGCCCTCCTCGTCCAGGTACTCGAAGCCCTTGCCCCGCCGCCGGCGGCGGATGCCGGGGCCGGAGCAGTCGACGCGTCTCAAGCGTGCCACGGCGGAACTGGTGCCCGCTGTGGCGATGCGTCAATCCTGCCCGGCCTCCTTCAAAGCAAAGTGGTGCGCAAACGGTCGAGTATCGACACGGACCGTGCGGCCGCCGCGCGAGTCCGCAACGAGAGGTCGAGCGCGTCCCCGCCCGGCAGCGCCACCGCCCCGCCCGCCTCCTCCACGATCAGCTGCGCTGCCGCCACGTCCACCGAGCGGACCTCGCGGAGCGTGATCATCGCGTCCAACCGTCCCGCCGCCACCAGGCACATCGCCGCCGCCACCGAGCCCAGCACCCTTAGCCGGCGGGCCTCCAGCCCGGCGATCGCCTCCGCCGCGCCCGCCACCAGCGCCGGCCGCGCCGTCTCCAGGCCGAGCACCTCCAGCGGGCCCGGTTCGAGCGGCGCCAGGCGCTTGCCCGCCAGGAACGCCCCCTCTCCCCGCACCGCCCACCAATCCCGGGGCGGGTCGAGCTCGGCAACGAACCCCACCTCCACGTCAGCCATGCGCGGCCCGGCGGCAACCGCAAGGGACACGCACGCAAACGGCAGGCCGCGCTTGGCGTTCATGGACCCATCGACCGGGTCCACCACCACACGAACGGACCCATCCCGTTCACTGCCGCCGTTCAGCGAAACCTCGCCCCGCTCCTCGGAGACCACCACCAAGGGCACGCCGAACGACGAGAGCGCTGCGAAGACCGCGTCCTCGGCCGCGCGGTCCACGGCCAGCGTCATGTCCCCGCCCTCGCCCTCGCCGAACTGGACGGCCCGCTCCGCCGTGCTCGTCAGCCCACCCACCGCGTTCCGCGCAGCGTGCGCGGCAGTGCGGCAGAGGCCGAGCCAGTCGTGCGCGAGGGGGCGGGCTCGGCCCGCACCGGAGCGATGCCCTTCTTCGTCGGAGAGCGGCATCCGCGGCGTATCCTAGATCCGCATGCCCGCCCTACTCGACGGCCTGAACGCGAGCCAGCGCGGGGTCGTTGCGCACTCCGGCGGGCCGCTGCTGGTGGTCGCCGGCCCCGGCACCGGCAAGACCCGCACGCTCACGGAGCGCTACGCCTGGCTCGTCGAGGAGGGAACACCGGCCGAGTGCGTGCTGGCGCTCACCTTCTCGGAGCCCGCGGCGGCCGCGATGCGCGCCCGGCTCGAGGACCTCCTCGACCGGCCCTACGAGGAGCTGAACGTCTTCACGTTCCACTCTTTCTGCGTGAAGCTCCTCCAGGACGAGGCGCTCGAGGCCGGTGTAGACCCGTTCTTCTCGCCCGTCACGCCCGCCGACCGCCTCGCCCTGCTGCTCGACCGGATCGACGAGCTCTCGCTGCGCCACCACGAGATACGCGGCAACCCGGCGCCCCTCCTCGGCAGCTTCGTGTCGCGCATCGACCGGCTCAAGGAGGAGATGGTCCCCGCGGACGAGGTGCGCGCCTGGGCCGAGCGGCTCCCCCAGGACACCGACGCCGCCCGCGCCCGCAACTGCCGCGAACGCGAGTTCGCCCGCGTGTACCGCGACCACGACCGGCTGCTCGAGGAGCGCGGCGCCCTCGACTTCGGCGACCTAGTCCTGCGCTCTTTCCGCCTGCTCCACGAGTGCCCGCACGTGCGCGAGCGCACCGTCCGGCGCTACCGGCACCTGCTCGTGGACGAGTACCAGCAGGCCACCCGCGCCCAGCGCATGCTGCTCCACCTGCTCGCCGACGAGCACGAGGGCCTGACCGTGGTCGCGGACGACGAGGCACTCGCCGCCGAGCTGCCCGGCGTCGAGATCGCCAGGCTCGACCGCAACGTCCGCTCCGGGCGGCGCATCCTCGACGCCGCCGCGGCCGTCAACCCGCCGCCGCGCAAGGTCACCGGCGCCAGCGGCGGGCGCGTGCGCTTCTGGCGCTGCCGCTCCGAGCGCGCCCAGGCGCAGGCGGTCGCGGCCGACGTCGAGCGGCTGGTGGCCGACGGGGTGCCGCCCGAGGAGATCTGCGTGCTCGTGCGGTCCGTGAAGGACGAGGCCGCCGTGGTGGGCTCGGCGCTCGAGGAGCGCGCGGTGCCCTTCCGCACCTGCGGCGCCGCCGCGTACTTCCAGCGCGCCGAGGTGCGCGATGTGCTGGCCTGGCTGCGCGCGCTTGCCGACCCGAACGACTCCGGCGCCGTGGTCCGGGCCCTGGGGCGCCCGCCCATCGAATTGCGCTCCGTCGACGTGGCGCGCCTCACCCAGCTCGCCAGGCGGCGCAAGCTCGACATGCCGAGCGCCGTGGCGGCCGCCCTGGAAGGACCACAGCTCTCCGAGGAGGGGCGCGACCGCGCGCGCACCTTCCTGCGCCTCTACCGCTCCGCCTCTACGGCCTTCGAGGACCGCCGCCCCGACGCCTTCGTGATGCGCCTGATCGAGCGCATCGGGCTGCGCCGCCAGCAGGTGTTCGCCACCCACGCCGACACCGTCGAGCGGCTTCGCAACATCGCCAAGCTGCCCGAGCTCGCCACCGCCTACATGCGTCGCGAGCCACAGGCCACCGCGCGCGACTTCGCCCGCTACCTGGCCGCCGTGGCCGAGTCGGGGCTGCGCGAGGACGAGGCGGTCGGCCAGCCGTCGGCCTCGGCCGTGCCGGTGATGGCCATGCAGGCCGCGCGCGGGCTCGAGTTCGACCACGTCTTCGTGCTCGGCCTCTCCGCCACCGCCATGCCGGGCCCATACCGTCCTCGCGCCGGCGACGTGCCGGACGAGCTGCGCCGCTCGCCGCGCCCGGACCACGAGGCGCAGATGCGGCGCCTCCTCCACCTGGCGATCACGCGCGCGCGCAAGACGCTCGTGCTGGCCTGGCCGGAGGAAGGACAGCGACCGTCGCCGTTCTACGAGGAGGCCCGCGCAGCGGTCGGCGTGGAGGAGGAGCTCTTCGAGGAGGAGCTGTTCGGCCCCGCCGAGGGCCTTCACTCGACCTTCCGGCTGATGCGCGACGAGCTGCTCGACACGGTCGCGCGCGTGGGCGGCCGGCTCGGCGAGATGCGGCTCGACACGTACCTCGACGTGGACCAGGCGATGGCCCGCTACCTCGAGCTGATCAAGGTCGCGGCGCTGATCGAGCGCGCGCGCGAGGGGCAGCCGCTCGACGCCGCGCTCCCCGAGGTGAACGAGATCCTCGCCCAGTGCGCCACGCAGGAGCAGCGTGAGATCTTCCAGGAGTCCGGCCTGGACGGCTGGCTGCGCGACACCGGGCGCGACCCGGGCGCCAAGCCGGCGGGCTCCGGCAACGGCTCCGACGCCTCGCTCGACCCGTTCATCCCTCGCCGCGGTCGCGGGCTGATGCTGTCCGCCTCGGATCTCGACACGTATCGGATCTGCCCGCTCAAGTACAAGTTCGCGCGCGTCTTCCGGATCCCCCAGGAGCCCACCATCCACCAGCGCTTCGGGATCGCCGTGCACCAGGTGCTGGAGCGCTTCCACGCTGCCGGCGGAGGGCCGCTCTCACGTCTGAAGGAGCTGTTCGAGATCTCCTGGCGCCGCTCGGGCTTCGGCGGCTCGGACGACGAGCAGCAGTTCCGCGAGCGCGCCGTCGAGGCGCTCGAGCGCTACTGGCGGCTCGACCGCGAGTCCGACGCCGAGCCGGTCTGGTTCGAGCGCTCGTTCGCGTTCAAGCTCGGCCCACACCTGCTGCGCGGGCGTGTGGACCGCGTGGACCGCCACCCCGACGGCTCGTACGAGCTGATCGACTACAAGACCGGCAAGGCCAAGACGGTCGACGAGCTGCGCGAGGACGTGCAGCTGTCGCTGTACCAGATGGGCGCCCGCGAGTCGTGGCGGCTCGAGACCTCCGCGCAGAGCTACTTCTACGTGCTGACCGGCGAAAAGGTGCCGGTCGAGCACTCCGAGGAGGAGCTCGAGCGGGTGAAGGAGACGGTGGCGGAGATCGCCGGCGGGATCCTCAAGCAGCGCTTCGAGCCCACCCCCTCGCCCGAGATCTGCCGCTTCTGCGACTACCGGATCATCTGTCCGGCCGCGGAAAAGTAGCGTTTCCGCCTGCGCCCGGAAGGGAACGAGGACTCTATGACGATTGGCACGTCACTATTCCTGATCGCTGTTGGCGCGATCCTGCGCTACGCGGTCGACGCGACGGTCGCGGGGATCGACATCCAGACTGCCGGCCTGATCCTGATCATCATCGGGGTCATCGGCCTTGCAATCGGCCTGTTCATCCTGGCCAGCGAGAGGCGCCGGACCGAGGAGCGGGTGGTCTACGACGACCGGCCCGGCCCGGGCTACCGCTGATTACTCCTCGGGCCCGCGCTGGCGCAGGAAACGCTGGAAGTCGCGGGCGATGGTGTCCGCTGACGGGAGGCTCTGCTCGTCGGGCTCGTCTTCCTGGACCTCGTCCATGGCCGACTCGAGGCGCTCCACGAAGGCCTTCACCTCCGGGTCGCTCGCCACCGCCGCGCTGACCTGGCGCTCGTAGTCCTCGGCCGCGCTCTCGAGTTCGCCCGCGTCGACCACGACGCCTGCGATGCCCTCGAAGGCTCGCACGAGCGCGAGCGCGACCTTCGGGTTGGGAGCAGCCGCCACGTAGTGGGGCACCGAGGCCCACAGGCTGGCGCACTCGAGCCCGGCCTTCGCGCAGGCGTGGTGGAGCACGCCGACAATGCCCGTCGGGCCCTCGTACGTCGTCCTCTGGAAGCGGAGCTTCTCGACCAGCCCCTGGTCGGACGCGAGGCCTGTGATCGCCACCGGGCGGCTGTGGGGAACGTCGGCGAGCAGCGCGCCGAGCGTGATCACCATGCGCACGTCCAGCTCGCGCGCCGTGGCCACGAGGTTGTCCGTGTAGCGGCGCCAGCGGAGCGAGGGCTCGGTCGCCTGGAACAGGACGAGGTCGCCCTCGGCGCCGGGCACGGGCGCGGCGGACACCGTCGCGGTGGGCCAGTCGATCTCGCGCGTGAGGCCCTCCGTCAGGCGGACGGTCGGCCGCACGGCGGTGAAGTCGAAGAACTCCTCGGGGTCGATCGAGGCGATGTCCTCCGCTTCGAAGCGCTCGCGGATGAACGCGACCGCCGCCGATGCGGCCTCGCCCGCGTCGTTCCAGCCCTTGAACGCGCACACCATCACCGGCTTGCGCAGCTTGGGATGGCCGCTCCATATGACGTCCTGCATCGGACCCACGGTAGCCGACGCCGTCCGCCCTCCCCATCACGATGGATGCGATGGCAACCCTGGAGCACACCGCGCGCGTGGCCGAGCTGCGCGCGGGGACCGAGGTCGAGGGCGTGTTCGCATGCACCCGGAAGGACCGGCTGACGGCCAAGAGCGGCACGCCGTACCTGGCCGTGGAGCTCCGCGACCGCACCGGCGCGATTCAGGCGCGCGCCTTCCGCGGGGCCGACTTCCTGGCCGGCCAGTTCGAGCGCGGCGACCTCGTGACCGTGCGGGGACGGGTGGAGCGGTTCCGGGACGAGCTGCAGATCGACCTACACGCGATCCGGCGCGCCGAGGGCGCCGACCCCGCCGCCTTCCTCCCCACCGCCTACCGCGACCTCGACGAGCTCGACGGCTTCTTGGAGCACCTCGCGCGCGAGGTGTACGACCCCGACCTGCGCGCTCTCCTCGATGCCTTCCTCTCCGACGAGGCGTTCCGGGAGGAGCTGCGGCGGGCGCCCTGCACGCGGTCGGGGCACCACGCCTACCTGGGCGGCCTGCTGGAGCACACGGTGGCGGTGACGACGCTCGCCTTCGAGACGTGCTCGCTGCACCCGCGGCTCAACTCGGACGTCTTGATCAGCGCCGCGATCCTGCACGACATCGGGAAGACGCTCGAGTTCTCGCTGGGCGCCGAGATCGAGTTCAGCGAGGCGGGCGCCCTGATCGGCCACGTGGCGCTCGGGCAGCAGCTGCTCGTGGAGCGCGCGGCGCGGCTGGACGGCTTTCCGGGGGAGAAGCTGCACGCGGTGTCGCACTGCCTGCTCGCGCACCACGGGGCGGAATCGCTGCCGGGCCGGAGGTTCCGCTCGGCGGAGGCGCTGGCCCTGTTCCGCCTCAATGCGGTCGACGCGGGCGTGAAGGGCGCACTGGAGCACGGCCTGGCTTGAGAATCCGGCCCCTCCGGCCGACAACTGAGGAGTGTCGGAAAACGCTGCGACCGCGGGTCCCTCCGCCTCGGAGGCAGTAGAGGAGCTGCTCAGGCAGCTCGTCGACGCGCGCTTCGTGCTCACGGACCGGGACGGAGCGGTCACGCGCTGGAGCCGGCCCGCCGAGGAGCTGTTCGGCTGGCCGGGGGCGCGGATGCTGGGACGGCCGCTCGTGGAGACGCTCGAGCTCGGGACCGAGCTTCCCGAGACCGGCGGCCGCCTGAACGCGACGGCGCGCCGCAAGGACGGCTACGAGCTCGAGCTGGCGCTGACGTTCGTGCCGGTCCGGATGAGCCAGAGCCTCGAGTTCAACGGGTTCCTGGAGGCGCTCGAGATCGCCGCCCCGAGGGGGAACGCGCTGGGGCAGCTGCAGCGCAGCCACAAGACGGTGGTCGACTGGATCTCCGCCGCAATCGCCGGCCAGGCCGAGATCGAGGAGGAGGGACTGGCGGCAGGGACGATCGTGGCCTTCCGACCGCTGCAGGAGCCGCCACCTCCGGGACCCGACCCCGGGGAAGAGCCGGCGGCCGCGCCCCTGAGGCGGTCCGACGACGTGGAGCGCCTGCTCGAGGGCACACACTCCGAGCTGGCGGCGGCGCGCGCGGAGGCGGAGGCGCTGCGCGGCGAGGCGACCCGGACCGGCGCACGGCTGCAGCAGCTGGAAGAGGCGGGCGCCGGCTTCGGCTCGGAGCTGGCGGACACGCGCCGGGTGCTGGAGGAGATGGCCGCGCAGGTCGAGGGGCTGCGCGGAGAGCTGCAGCGCACGCGGACGGCCGGCGAGGAGCAGGCGCGCGAGGAGCGCGAACGGCTACGACGCGACGCGGAGGACGGGCAGGCGGAGCGCGAGCGGCTGCGGCGGCAGCTGGACGAGCTGCAGGGGACGGTCGAGGAGCTGCGCCGCGAGCTGGCCGATGCGCCGGCGGAGCAGGAGCGGCTGCGTGCCCAGCTGGAGCAGACGCGCGAGCAGGTGGGCGCGCTCGAGGGGGCCGTGCCGGACGGGCAGGGACTGGCCGGTTGGGTCGAGGCGGTGCACGGACGGATGGCGACGCTGGAAGCGGCGCTGGCGGAGGCGGGCGCGGGCGATCGCGAAGCGGCCGAGGAGGCCGCGGGTGCGCTGCGGGAGGAACTGACGGAGACCCGTGCGCGAATCGACGCGATCGAAGCAGGGCGCGCGACCGAGCGCGAGAAGCTGAATGGAACGCTGGCGAGCGACACGGAGCGGCTGGAGGCGCTGGAGCGAGCGCGAGGGGAGGAGCGCCAGCGGTTGGAGGCGCTCGAGCGAGCGCGAGGGGAGGAGCGCCAGCGGCTCGAGGCGATTGCAGGCGCGCGCGACGATGAGCGCGAGCGACTGGAGGCGCTCGAACAAGCCCGCGAAGACGAACGCTCCCGGCTCGAGGCGCTCGAAGCCACGCGCCGCGACGAGCTCGAGCTGCTCGCCGCCATCGAGCGGACCCGGGACGAGGAGCGCGAGTGGCTGCAGGCCATGGAGCACGCGCACGGAGAGGACCGCGCCCGCCTCGAAGCGCAGCTCGACGACGCGCGCGGCCGGCTCGACGAGCTCGAGCGCGGGGGCGCGCACGCGAGCCAGCTAGACGAGCTGCGGGAGCGCATCGACGGGATCACCGGCGGCGCGACCCCCGAGCAGCTCTCCGAGGAGCGCGCCCGCCTCGACGCGGAGCGCGCCGAGGAGCGCGCCCGCTTGGACGCCGAGCTCGCCGAGGACCGCGAGCGGGCCGCGCAGGAGCGCGCCCGGTTCGATGCCGAGCTCGCCGAGGCGCGCTCGCGCATCGAGCGGCTCGAGAGCATGCGGTCGCAGGAGCGCGAGCACGTCGAGGCCGAGCTCGCCGCCGCCCGCGGCCGGCTCGAGGAGCTGGCCCGCGAGCGCGGTCCGGAGGACGAGCGCCTCGAGTCCGAGGTCGCGGAGACCCGGACGAGGCTCCAGGACCTCGAGCGTGCGCGGCAGGAGGAGCGCCGCAGCGTCGCGGCGGAGCTGGCCGAGACCAAGGCGAGGCTCGAGGGCCTACAGCATTCGCTGACGGACGGCCGGTCCGAGGACGAGCGGCGCCTCCGCAGCGAGTTCGACGATCTGCGCAGCCGAGTGGCCGAGCTGGGCGACGACGCCGGCCGGGCGCGCCAGCTCCGCACCGAGCTCGAGGAGACGCGCCGGCTGGTCGAGTCGCTCGGAGCGCGCATCGAGGAGGTCCAAGTCGAGGCCGTGAGCGACGAGGAGGCGCGGCTTCTGCTCGGCGACCTGCGCGAGGAGCTCGCCAGTCTCCGATCGGGCGCCCTGGAGAGCGCCGTCGACGCCGCCGAGCTGCGCAACCTGGCCGAGCAGGTGCGGGAGGCTGCAGCGTCGTCCCAGCAGGCCCAGTCGGCCATCGAGCGTCTCGCCGGTCGCGCGGAGGAGGCGGCCGACGCGGCTCGCAGTCACTCCTCGAATGCCTACGACGCCGCCGGCGCCGCCGAGGCGCGTGCGATGCGCGCGGAGCAGGCGATCGAGGCCGTGGAGAACGAGGCCACCCGCGCCGAGCAGCTGACGCGGGAGCTGGCGGAGCGGGCCGAGCAGAGCGACGCCGCGACCTCCGCCGCCGGCCGCGAGGAGCTCGCCCAGCTCGAGGCCCAGGCGGCCCGGGCACACGAGGCCGCCCGCGAGACCCTCGCGACGATCGCGGCCGAGGCCACGCGTGCCCGGGAGCTCGCGCGGGAGACGCTGGAGCAGATCGACACGCGGGCGGGCCAGGCACGCGAGACGGTCGCCCAGATCGACGCCCGCGCAGACCAGGCTCGGGAGACGGTCGCCCAGATCGATGCCCGGGCCGGCGAGGCGAGGGAGACACTGTCGGCGGTCGAGGAGGGAACCGGCCGGGCACGCGAGGCGGCCGCCGACGCGGAGACGCTCGCGGCGCGCGCCGTGCAGGACGCGGGCCAGGTGCTCGAGGCGGTCGAATCGGCGACGGCCCAGGCGCGCGACGCGGCGCAGGAGATCGACACGCACGCCCGGGCGGCCGAGGAGGCAGCGCAGCGCGCGAACGAGGAGGCCGGACGGGCGCAGGAGGCGGCCGCGAGAGCGGAAGCCCAATCCGGCCGCCTGGAGACACAGGTCACCGAAATCGAGAGCCGGTCGGCCCGTATGGAAGAGCGCCTGGGCGAGGTCGAGGGGGAGACCGGCCGCGTGGGCGAACGCCTCGGCGCGATCGAAGACCAGGCCGGCCGCGCCGACGAGCGCCTTGGCGCGATCGAGGGACAGACCGGCCGCGTCGACGAACGGCTCTCCGAGCTCACGCACGAGGCCGGACGCACGAATGAGAGGCTCGCGGCCGTCGAGGCCGGTGGCGGCGTGTCCGGACCGGCGGGGGCCGAGGTCTCGGAGGTCATTCGCCGAGCCGAGGGCGCGGCGAGCACCGCCGAGCAGCACGCCTCGCGCTCCGCCGCATCGGCGGTCGCCGCCGGCGAGCATGCGTCACGCTCTGCCGAGTCGGCAAGCGAAGCCGGCGCGCAGGCCTCACGCTCCGCCGAGACCGCCGCGGCCGCGGGCGAGCACGCCGCGCGCGCGGAGACGGCCTCCGGCG
>JBKGUS010000560.1:0-3220 GCA_046462295.1 Thermoleophilaceae bacterium
CACACCGGGCACGTTCGCGGAGTTCACCGCCGTCCCAGCGTCCCAGCTCATCAAGAAGCCCGCCGGGCTCACCTTCGAAGAGGCAGCAGCATCCGTGATGTCTGGCGTCACCGCGCTGATCGCCATCCGCACTGTCGGCAAGGTCGGATCCGGGACCCGGGTCCTGATCAACGGCGCCTCGGGAGGCGTCGGGACGTTCTCCGTGCAGATCGCGAAGGCGCTCGGTGCGGAGGTCACCGGCGTGTCCAGCACCGGGAACCTCGAGTTGCTCCGGTCCCTCGGCGCGGAACACGTCATCGACTACACGAAGGAGGACTTCACCCGCGACGAGCGGCGCTACGACGTCGTCCTCGACAACGTCATGAACCACCCGCCCTCGAAGACGGCCCGGGTGCTCGCACCCACCGGGATCTTCATTCCGAACAGCGTGGGGAACACGGGAGGCCTGTTCGCCGGCCTGCCGAGGATGGCGAGAGCGGCCCTGATGGGGCGGGGCTCGACCGATGTGCAGTTGGTCACCCTTGTGGTGAACCGCGAGAACCTGGAAGCCCTCGCCGCGCTCCTCGAGTCCGGCTACGTCAAGGTGGTCATCGACAAGGTCTACCCGCTCAGCCGGGCCGCGGACGCAGTCGCCCACATGCTGGGGCACCGTGCCAGGGGCAACGTCGTCATCGCCGCGTAGGGTTGGGTTGCGCGACCGCCAGCGGGCGTTCGGGTGACGCTACGCGCGGGCTTGACGCCGCCGCCGACTGGCCGCCTGGAAGACGGCGCCTAGGTGTCCTCGGAAGCCGTCTCCATATAACTCACAATCCGGGGCATCAGTATCTCGAAGCCGCCCGGGATGAACACGTTCAGGACACCCGCGCGGGCATCGCCGCGGTTCTCGAAGTCGTGCATCGTACCGGCCGGGACGCGGAGGAAGGAGCCGCGGGGCGCCTCACCCCATTCCTCTCCGATCAGGAAGCTCATGGTGCCCTCCACTACGTAGAAGAGCTCCTCGTTCGTCTCGTGCGAGTGCGGGCCGGGCCCGCGCTGGCCTGCGTCCAACCACCACTCCGACACGCAGTAGCGATCGTCGGTCTCAGCGCCGTCGGCCTTGAAGACAGCGTGCATAGGCCCCGCGTCGTAGGCGCGCCCCGCTCCAGGTGGTAGGAAGATCAGATCGCCCGCCGTCACGCCTCGTCCGGCTTCCATCGGTGTTCCTTTCCTCGGTCGCCTGCGAGGGTACGGGGCCTGCGCTCGACTGTCTTGGACGGAATAGCCAGTGACCGCGCGGTAGGAACAGGAGCCGTGAACGCCTCGACGATCCGGCTGCATGTGCGCGTACTGGGCGACTCTCCGCGACAGCGCCACGACTGACGATCTGGATGACGATCCTTCGCCGCAGACCGTCGAGCAGGTGAGGCAACTACTCGCTGCGGCGCCGACCGGCTTCGACAGCGTCGCGGACCCGCGAACGTCCAACGGCGAGTGGCACGTCTGGCTGGGTGGCCTGCGCAACACGTGGACGTGCTGGACCATGCGCCGGGGCCGGCGTTGAAGCAACCGTGGAAGAACGCCTCTCGCCACATATCGGACGGATCGAGGACGCCACGTAGCGTGCGGCCGCTATTGCTCCGAATGCGATAGCGAGCCGGGGCTCGCGGAGATGGCTCCTCGTCGTCCCTTGCAGGCGTCTCGTGGGGTCGGGGCGCTACGTGTCGCGCCAGGAGTTCGAGCGGCTCCGCGCCGTCCAGCCGGCGACGACCTCAGGCCGTCACCTCGACGTCCTTCGCGAGGTCGTTCAAGATCGCCTGCCATCGCTTCCGCAGGCGGGCGAAGTGCCCGTCGTCCAGTCCGTATGTGGTGATCGTGACGTTCACGCGGCCGGTGTCGGCGCTGTCGAGCGGCTCGCTCGAGTCGACGACCACGAGCCCCTGGCCGTAGGAGTCCGTGGTGGTGACCGACAGGTGCGGGCTCGCCCGGCGCGACTCCCCCTCGACCTCACCCGCGACCGCGGCCAGGACGGCGATGGGCTTCGCCTCGCTGGTCAGGCGAATCGTCCGGCGCCGCGTGCCCGGGTGGCGCTCCAGGTAGTCGCGCAGCTGGACCAGGAACGCGCGCCAGCCCTCCTCGATCTGGTCGTAGGCGTCGTCGAGCTCGACGTCCGCGAGCGAGGCGGGATAGACGGCGCGCACGATCGTATGGGCGCCGTCGGCTTCGACCTCGATGGCGGACTGGTCCTCGCCCTCGAACATCAGGATGCGGCCGGGCGGCTCGTGCTTCGCGCCCGTGACGAACATCAGCTCGATCTCGTCGTCGAGACCGGCATAGTCCCAGCCGAACCAGCGCCTGACCTGATCCGGCTCCGTGAGTGCCCGCCAGACCTCTATGTGCGGCGTACGGATTACGACCTCGACGCGGAAGGGCTTGGCCTCCGGCATTCGTGTTCCTCCTCGCGGATGGCGACTCCTGCAGTGTGACGCCCACCACATTTGACCGCATGAGCATTCGCAACGTTCGACATCTGCACAAGTTGATGACCGTTCGGCATCGGGCTCGGCGATGCGAGACGAGCCGAGGCCGTCCGCGTGGCCGGCGATCCGCCTGATCCAGGCCGGCGTGGCGTCCACCCCCGCGCGCACCCACTCCTCGGACGAGCAGCGATCCGGCCCCTCGAGACTGCCGACCCGGTCGTCCCTCGTTCTCGGTCTCGCTGTCGATCATCGAGCCGAGGGGTGGGAGTTACTCGGGCCGGTCCGATGATCAACGTCATCGCGCGCGGCCTGCAGCTGCCACTGGCGTCCGACCGATCGCAGCAGCATCGGGTATACGAGCGCGTAACGGAACGGTTTGATCGCGGCCATGTAGGCCTTGCCGAGCCACCCGTTCCGCTTGACCAGCACGGCCATCTGGCCGTGGTAGCCGCCGCGGTCGTCCTGGACCCAGCCGATGTGCATGAGCGAGTGAACGGTCCGATTGGCGAGCTCGGCCACCCATTCGTCGTCGGTCTGGTAGAGCGAGGCGAAGACAGGCGGGCCCTCGGGCTCCGTCCGGCCGGGCACCGTGCGCAGGTCAGGTCCGTGCGCTCCTTCGCGCAGCCAGTGCTCGGGCGGGCTCGGGTCCGGCGCGTCGAGCCGCAACTCGAAGGCGTCGGCGTAGTCGTAGCCGCGAGCGGTGGCGACCGGGTCGGTGACGCTGACGCGGCGGGCCTGACCCGGAGCGTCCCACTGCCGCGCGA
>JBKGUS010000561.1:0-2912 GCA_046462295.1 Thermoleophilaceae bacterium
GGAAGATCCTCGCCTTCGTCCTGCTGTTCAGCTACTTGGTCCTGTTCCTGCTGCTGCGGTCCGTGCTGCTGCCGCTGAAGGCGGTGCTGATGAATCTGCTGTCGGTGGCGGCCGCCTACGGCGTGCTCGTCGCCGTGTTCCAGTACGGCTGGCTCGACCGGGTGCTGGGCTACGACTCGCTCGGCTACATCAATTCGATGACACCGCCGTTCCTGCTGGCGATCGTGTTCGGCCTCTCGATGGACTACGAGGTGTTCCTGCTCTCGCGGATCCGGGAGCGCTATGACGCGACCGGCGACACGCGCACGGCGGTGGCCCAGGGCCTGCGCGCCAGCGCGGCCACGATCTCGAGCGCGGCGCTGATCATGGTCGCTGTGTTCGCGGTCTTCGCAAGCACCGGCACGCCGTCGATCAAGGAGATCGGCCTGGGGCTGTCGGTGGCGATCGCGCTGGACGCGACGCTGGTGCGGCTGATCCTGGTGCCGGCCACGATGGAGATCATGGGCCGCTGGAACTGGTGGCTGCCGAAGCCCCTGGCGCGGGTGCTGCCGAACACGGACTTCGAGAGCCGCGCGCCCGCCCGCGCGTAAGCTGCCGCGCCATGGAGCGCCTCCCGGAATGGGAGCGGGGCACGCCCGCGGTGTTGTGCGTGGCGGGCCCGCACCCAATCCCGATCACCGCCTACCTGCGCGCCGGCGACCACCGCGTCCTCATGGCGCTCGGGCGCGAACGGGAGACCCTGCGCCGCCTGCGCGAGGACCCGTCGGTTGCCCTTCTCCTCATGGGCGCCGGCCTCGCCTTCACCGCCCACGGCCGCGCACGCGTGGTCGCCGAGCAGCTCGAGGCCACGGACACCGTGGTCGCCGTCGAGCTCGAGGTGGACCGCATCCAGAACCACCTCGCCGACAAGCGCACCGAGATACTCGACGGCGCCCGCTGGCGCTGGTGCGCGGAGGAGCACGGCGAGGCCGAAGACGCGATCCTGGCCGAGCTGGCGGGACTCTAAGAACGTCTCACCGGTTCCGGCGCGCCGGCGAACCGCCGCCCACGCCCAAGCGCCCGGCCGATCGCGACCACCTCGCCGGCGCCGTTGTCAATCGTGCGTGGATGGTCGCTCACCTCACCCGCTCCCCGGCGAGCCGCCGCTCGAGCTCGTCGCCGAGCTCGGCGATCGGCACGCGCTCCTGCTCGAGCGTGTCGCGGTCGCGCAGCGTGACGGTCGAGTCCTCGGTGGACTGGCCGTCGACCGTGACGCCGAACGGCGTGCCGATCTCGTCCTGGCGGCGGTAGCGCTTGCCGATCGACCCGCCGGCGTCGTACTCGGCCGGGAGGCGCCCGCGGAGCTCCTCGTAGATCTCGCGCGCGAGCTCGGGCATCCCCGCCTTGTTCACCAGCGGGAGCACGGCGACCTTGACCGGGGCCATGGAGGGCTTGAGCCGCAGCACGGTGCGGCGCTCGCCGCCGATCTCGTCCTCGTCGTAGGCGTCGCAGAGGAGAGCCAGCATGGTCCGGCCGACGCCGGCCGCCGGCTCCACCACGTGCGGCACATAGCGCTCGCCGGTGGCCGTGTCGACGTACTCGAGCTTCTGGCCGGAGAACTTGGCGTGCTGCGTGAGGTCGAAGTCGCCCCGGTTGGCGATCCCCTCGAGCTCCGACCAGCCGATCGGATAGAGGTACTCGATGTCGCTCGTGGCCGACGAGTAGTGCGACAGCTCCTCCGGGCCATGGGGGCGCAGGCGCAGGTTCTCGCGCTCGATCCCGAGCGACACGTACCACTCCATCCGCTGCTCCATCCAGTACTCGTACCAGCGCACGGCCTCGTCCGGCGGCACGAAGAACTCCATCTCCATCTGCTCGAACTCGAGCGTGCGGAAGACGAAGTTGCCCGGAGTGATCTCGTTGCGGAACGACTTGCCGACCTGGGCGATGCCGAACGGCGGCTTGCGCCGGGCGTACCCGAGCGTGGTCTTGAAGTCGAGGAAGATGCCCTGGGCCGTCTCGGGGCGCAGGAAGACGGTCGAGCCGGCCTCCTTTACCGGCCCGATCGTGGTCTCGAACATGAGGTTGAACGCGCGCGGGTCGGTGAGCTCGCAGTCCTTGTGGTCGCCCGGGAGCTTCGAGGGGGCGTGGCCGCAGCGCACGTCCGGGTGCTCGGCCGAGCCGGCCCGGGCCTCCTCGATGTGGTCGGCGCGGAAGCGGAGCTTGCAGGTCTTGCAGTCGATCAGCGGGTCCGTGAAGCCCTCGAGGTGCCCCGACGCCTCCCAGGTCCGGGGGTGCTGGATGATCGCCGAGTCGAGCGCTACGACGTCGTCGCGCTCCTGGATCATCGCCTTCCACCAGGCGTTCACCACGTTGTTCTTGAGCAGGACGCCGTAGTGGCCGTAGTCGTACGTGTTCGCGATGCCGCCGTAGATCTCCGACGCGGGGAAGATGATCCCGCGTCGCTTGCAAAGTGCGACGACTTTCTCCATCGTGACCATCGAAGGGGGCACCCTACCCGCCCGATTGAGATACCGTGGCCGCGCGATGGGCACCGCCCTGCGGCCGATAAGCCATCTAACCGCCTGGCTCGTGTGGCACGCAATGCGCGTCTCGCTGCTCGACGACCTCGAGCGGCCGGCACCTCCGCACGACGATTGAGCGCTCCTTTGGCACTCCTATACTGAGAGTGCCATGCCCATCTACGAGTACCGCTGCGACAACCGGCACACGTTCGAGGTCATGCAGAAGATGACCGATGACCCGGTCACCCAGTGCCAGAACTGCGGCGCACCGGTCCAGCGCGTGTTCCACCCGGTGGCGGTCCACTTCAAGGGCAAGGGTTTCTACAACACCGACTACGGCACGCGGAAGCGCAACCGCGAGCTCAAGTCCTCGGCCGAGTCCGGCGTCGAGAAGACCGAAGCCAAGGC
>JBKGUS010000562.1:0-7021 GCA_046462295.1 Thermoleophilaceae bacterium
CTCGTGGAGCCAGTCGCCGAGCCGCTTCAGGCGCTCGGTCTGGCGGGAGTTCATCCCCTCGTCGCCCTCGGGGTTGTAGCGGACCAGCACCTTGGAGAAGTCGGGGTCGAACTGCTCGATGCGCTTTCCGAAGTCGTCGCCGTACTCGAAGTCGAACTCGTTCTGTCCCGACTTCTCGACCGGCATGGCGAGCAGCAGGCCGCGGTCCTTTGCCTCGTCTGGGATGTTCTTCGGCGCGCCGAACTGCTCGTCCACGAGCACTCCGGTCACCCCGGCCTCAGCGCCTCGGTCGACCGCCTTGACCATCCCCTCGAAGATCAGGTGCTTCGCGTCCGAGATGGTGGCCGTCTGCTCCTCGGTCGGGTCGCCCTCGATCCCGAACATCTTCTTCTGGAATGAGCCGCGATGGTCGAACGCGAGGATGTAGAGCTTGCCGTCGTAGCCGAGTGTCATTGGGTCTCCTGGTCGAGTCGACAGGGGTTATACCCCTTACGGGCCTGCGTTTGCCCTCCACGGGCCCGGATACGATGCCCGACGTGGAGCACCGTTTCACGGGCCCCTCGTACACCCTGGGGATCGAGGAGGAGCTCATGATCGTCGATCAGGAGACCCTCGACCTCACAAGCTCGATCGAGGGGCTGCTCGAGGCGCTCGGCGACATCGAGAAGGACGGCGAGGTCAAGCCCGAGCTGATGGAGTCGGTCTGCGAGATCGCGACCGAGCCATGCCAGAACGCGCGCGAGGCGGGCTATCAGCTGCGGGCGCTGCGGCGGCTCGTGCAGCAGGTGGCGAACGAGCGCGGCGCCGCGATCGGCTCCGCGGGCACCCACCCGTTCGCGCTCTGGGAGGACCAGCGGATCGTCTCGCGCCCGCGCTACCGCGACCTGATCGCCGGCCTCCAGTTCGTGGCGCGCCAGGAGATCATCTTCGGCATTCACGTCCACGTGGGCCTCGACGACCCCGATAAGGCGATCCACGTGGCCAACGGCATGCGCGTGCACCTGCCGATCCTGCTCGCGCTGTCCGCCAACTCGCCGTTCTGGCGCGGCCAGCACACCGGCCTCCAGTCCACACGCACGCCGATCTTCCGCGCCTTCCCACGCGTGGGGATCCCGCCCCGCTACGAGGACTTCGAGGACTGGTCCAGGCGGATCGAGTTCATGACCACGGCCAAGGTCATCCGCGACTACACCTACCTCTGGTACGACGTGCGCCCACACCCGAACTTCGGCACGGTGGAGATCCGGGCCATGGACTCCCAGACGCGCGTGGAGCACACGCTCGCGATCGCCGCGCTGATCCAGGCGATGGTCAAGGAACTTGCCGAGCACTACGAGGAGGGCAAGTCGCTCTCGCGCTACCCCTACGAGATGCTCGACGAGAACAAGTGGCTGGCCGCCCGCCACGGGCTCGAGGGCGAGCTGGTGGACCTGCCGAAGACCGACCGCGTGGGGGCCGCCGAGCTGGTCCGCCGCCTGATGACCCGGCTGCGTCCGCACGCCGGGGAGCTCGGCTCCGCGGACGAGTTCGACGGGCTCGAGGACATCCTCGAGAACGGCACCGGGTCGGCGCGCCAGATCGTGGTCTTCGACGCCAACCACGACCTCCAGGAGGTCGTGCGCGAGATCGTCGACGCCAGCGTGCCGGAGGCCGCGGAGACCGCCGGAGAGTAGGACCCTCCGAACCGACTCTCGCGGCCGGGTACCCTGATATGGCGTGTCCCAGCCGGACCTGTTCGTCGTCTGCCGGAACTGCGGCTCGGAGGTGAGTCCGTACGTCACGGAATGCCCGTATTGCGGCCAGCGGGTGCGCAAGCGTGCCCCGAAGCTGGACCGCTCGGGAGGTGAGGCGCAGCCCAAGCGGAAGGCCCGGCGGCGCCCGACCTTGCCGCGGCTGCGCGCCGACGAGATCGCCGGCGTGGCGCCCGACACGCGGCCCTACGCGACGTTCACACTGATGCTCGTCTGCGTGGCGTCGGCGCTCGTCTGGCAGGCCGACCCGGACCTCGATCTCGGCTACATCCGCGTCCCCATCGCGGAGGAGGTCTGGCGCTTCTTCGCGGCGCCCTTCCTGTTCGCCGACCAGATCGGCTACGCGTTCGTGACGCTGGTCGCCGTGGGGATCTTCGGCACCCTGCTCGAGCGGCGCTTCGGGGCGCTCCCCATGATCGTGGTCTTCGTGCTCTCGGGGGCCGCCGGCATGGCGCTCGTGGCCTACGCCGAGACGCCGCCGCTCTTCTCGGAGGCCGAGCTGTTCCCCGTGTTCGGCGCGAACGGCGCGGCGCTCGGGCTGCTGTGCGCCTGGCTCGTGGACGACCGCATGGCGGCGCGGCGCGGCGAGGACCGGGAGAACGACCTCCTGGGCGTGTACGTGGTGGCGATCGTGCTGGTCCTGCTCTCGCTCGCCGAGGAGAGCGCCAACATCGGCGCCGCGGTGGGCGGCGGCCTGGCGGGAAGCCTCCTCGGGCTCGTCCTGCCGCTGTTCACGCGCAAGAGCGCGTACTGATGCTCACCGACGAGCAGGTGGAGGCGGCCGTGCAGGCGCTCTCCGACCCCGAGCGCTTCGCCGGCGCCGAGCGCGCCCTGGCGGAGCTGGCCCCGCAGCTCCAGCGGGTCCTGGCTCACTCGCTCGAGCAGGGCGGTTGGTTCGGCGACGCCCACCGCTCCCAGGTACGCTCCGCCGTCGCCGAGCCCGACGAGGCACTGCGCAGGCAGCGCATCGAGACGTTGCTCGCGGAGGAGACGCGGATGGGAATGCTCGTCGGCGTCGCGGTCGGTTGGGAACTCGCACGAGAGCTGGCCAAACCCGAACCTGGAGACGACTGACGATGGAGATCCGCTTTCTCGGCCACGCATGCTTCGAACTCGTCGAGGGCGAGGCGAACGTGCTCGTCGACCCGTTCCTCACCGGCAACCCGAAGGCGGCCGCCGCACACGACGAGCTCGATGCGACTCACATCCTGCTGACCCACGGCCATGGCGACCACATCGGCGACGCGGAGGACATCGCCAAGCGCACCGGAGCCGTGGTGGTGGCGGTCCCCGAGATCACGAACGAGCTGAGCGAGGCCGGCGTCGAGAACGTGAGGGACCCGAACCTCGGCGGCACCGTCAAGTTCGACTGGGGCTGGGTGAAGCTCGTGCCCGCCTGGCACACATCGACGACGCCGAAGGGCTCGTCGCCCGGAACCGCCGCGGGCCTGCTGATCGGCATCGGCGGGAAGACCGTCTACCACCTCGGCGACACGGCGCTCTTCTCGGACATGAAGCTCATCGCCGGACGGGGCGACCCGATCGACGTCGCGCTCGTCCCGATCGGCGGCCATTACACGATGGACCGGCTCGACGCCGTGGTCGCCTGCGAGTTCATCGGGGCCGGCACGGTCATCCCGTGTCACTACGACACGTTCCCGCCGATCGAGACCGACGTGCAGGCCTTCAAGTCGGACGTCGAGTCGCAGACCTCCTCCGAGGTGGTCATCCTCGAGCCGGGCGAGACGTTCAGCGCGTGACGCGGCATCTCGCGCCCGTCGTCCTCGCCTTGCTGCTCGCCCTGGCGGGATGTGGCGGGGACGACGAGGAGCCCGCGGCCACGACCGAGGCGGCGCCGCCGCCAACGGCCGAGCCTGCGCCGACCGAGACCGAAGCGGAGACGGAGACGAAGACGGAGGCCGAGGGCGAGCCAGCGCCGGAACCTGAGCCCACCGAGCGGGCCGAGCCCCCGCCGTCGCCGGAGGACCAGCCCGGCGGCGCCGGCGACGAGGAGCCGGCTCGGGCGCTGGCGCTCCTGACCGGCGAGAACGGGCACATCACCCCGCGCAGGGTGCGCGTGCCGGCCTACATATCGATCCGCGTCGAGCTGCGCTCCCGGGACGGGCAGGAGTACGGCCTCAGGTTCGACGGCGACACGCTGCGGGTGAGCGGCGGCCTCTCCTCGGTGTCCACGACCATCGACGGGCTGCGGCCCGGCGAGGCGGCCGTCGGGACGCCCACGGGGCCCGGGAACCGGGTGCGGATCGAGGCGACGGCGGAGCCCGGTCCCTGACTGGCTGGCCAGCCAAGCGTCCGGTACGCTGCGCCACGAGGCGCATCAGCTAGAGGAGAGAGGACTGCCGTGAGCGAGACCGTCAGCCAGCGGACCGAGCGCGACGACTTCCAGGCGACCAGCGATCCGGCGGTGCTGGCGTCGGCCGATCGCGGCGAGGTGAACCTGCTCAGCTACGAGCAGCTCTACAACCTCTGGGAGCGCCAGCAGTGGGCCACCCAGGACATCGACTTCACCCAGGACCGCATCGACTGGCACGAGCGGATCCCCGAGGAGGAGCGCTTCCAGCGGATGTACGGCCTCTCCTCGTTCTTCATCGGCGAGCAGAAGGTGGCCGAGGAGCTGGGGCCGATGATGCGGGCCGCACCCACCGAGGAGATGCGCGTGTTCCTCTGCACGCAGATCGCCGACGAGGCACGTCACGTGCGCTTCTTCAACCGCTTCTACGACGAGGTCGGGATCCTCGAGGCGGACACGCTCCAGGGCCGGCTGGTCGAGACGAGCGAGCACGTGAACCCGGAGTTCAACCAGCTCTTCGACGAGATGCTGAAGAGCCGCGTGGACGGGCTGGCGCGCCGCCCGGAGGACCTCGAGCTGCTGGTGGAGGCGATCACGCTCTACCACATGGTGATCGAGGGGATGCTGGCCCTGACCGGGCAGCACTTCATCCTGCACTACAACGAGGAGGTGGGCACGTTGCCCGGCTTCTGCGAGGGCTTCAACAACATCGCCCGCGACGAGCACCGGCACGTGGCCTTCGGCGCGCGCTTCCTGCGCGAGATGGCGCAGGCGGACTCCCGCTACGGCGACGCGATCACCCGCACGATGACGGAGGTGGCGCCGATCGCCGACGGCGTGCTCCAGCCCAAGTGGTACGTGGAGGGGGAGACCGAGATCCTCGGCGCGTCGATGGAGGAGACGCGGGCGTTCGCGATGAAGTGCCTGGAGCGGCGGCTGAAGGTGATCGGCCTGGCGCCGGTCGCCTGACCGAGCGGGCGCAGCCAGGCATCAGCGACGGACGCCTCACCCTGCGCAGCCGGCCTAGCCGGCTGCTTCGGGCCTTGGGGGCGTGAGCCCCCGGTTCCACTCCAGGAAGTCGCCGTGGTAGCCAGCCCGGGCGAGGAGGCGGTCCTCGCCGCGGAGCATCAGCCACACCTCGGCCGCCTCGTCCGCCGGCTCCATGCGAAGCCAGGCGATGTCATATGACCTCACCGCGCGCTCGAACCGCTCGCGCTCCTCGTCCGGCAGGTACTGCATGACGATCGAGTGGAAGACCACGATTGCGGTGCCCGGCGCCGGCTCCGCGAGTCGCGCCTCGATCCAGCCGGCCGCCCCGGCGCGCTCCACCGGGGCGTCCACCTCGCGCGCGACCGCCAAGGCGGCGCGCAGGCGCTCGAGCCGCTCGAGCTGGTCAGGCCAGACGTAGGAGGTGAGGGTCAGGCGGCCCTCCTCGGTGCGCGGGTCCACCGGCCGCGGGTCGCAGCCCGCGCGGGAGGCGATCTCGAGCGGGGCGTCGAACGGCGGGCGGCCGGCGCCGGCGACGCGGGAGCGGATCACGAGGGGCGAGTCCTCCGGGCCCCAGCGCTCGTCCCCGAGCTCGTAGCGGTAGCAGTCGAAGCGCAGGTTGAGGCCGGCGCTCGCCCCGACCTCCAGGAGGCGCAGCGGCATGCCGGTCACGCGCGCCACCTCGAGGAAGCCGCCGAGCAGCGCGACGCAGCGCCCCGGCTCGTTCGTCTGGACCGGGTTCTTGACAAGCCGCCGCAGCTCGTCGCGATGGTCCCGGAGGACGCCGACGAAGGCTGGCCAGGCGTCGCCGGGGCGGCCGCCGGCGGACGGGTAGTGGGCGGCGAGCTCCGGCGCGTCGCCGCGCAGGACGAGACGGTGGACCGCGCCCATCAGCCGGAGCGCGACCACGGACGGCCCGGGATCGTCCTCGTGCCCCCGCAGGACGCCGTAGACGGCGTCGCCGGCGGCCAGTTCATCTGCGGCGCGGCGGAGCAGATACGCGTAGAGGGGGGAGGCGAGGTACTCGCACGCGTCCGCCTGGAAGCGGAGCCGGCGGGCGAGCGTGCGGCGCGCGTCGGCGCTCAGAACATCCGCCCGCCGAGGGGCACGTCGGAGGTGGGCCTCGGCGCTCAGAACATCCGCCCGCCGAGGGGCACGTCGGAGGTGGGCCGCAGCAGGATCACCCGGCCCTCCTCGTCGGGAACGCCGAGCACTAGCACCTCGGACCTCACCGGCCCGATCTGGCGCGGCGGGAAGTTCACGACCGCGACGACGAGGCTGCCCTCGAGCTCCTCGCGCGTGTAGTTGGTGATCTGTGCGGAGGAGCGCTTCTCGCCGATCTCCGGGCCGAAGTCGAGCCAGAGCTTCCAGGCGGGCTTGCGCGCCTCGGGAAACTCTTCGACCCGCGTGATGCGGCCCACGCGGATGTCGACCTTGAGGTAGTCGTCGAAGTCGATCATGGGCGCGGGAGCGTACCCGCGCAGGCCTAGGGGGCCGGCGGCGGTGGCGGTGGCGGCGGTGGGGGCGGGGGGGCGCCGGACCCGGTGCCCGCTCCGGGCTCGCCCGCGGGTGGCGCGGGCGGCGGCTGCTTGGGCGTTGTCGTGGTACCGCCCGGCGGGGTCGTGGGCCCGACGGGCTGGCCGGGCTCGCCGGCGGGCGGTCCGGTCGTAGGCTCCTCCTCCTCGCGCGGAGGCAGTATCACCGTGGAGGCCTCCTCCTGCACGGGCGCCGGCTCCACCGGGGCGGCGGCAGGCTCCTCGGCCGGGACCGGCTCGGCTGGAGGCGGTGGCGGCGCGACGACCGCGGGCGGCTCCGGCTTCTTCTTCGGCTCCGCCACGACCTTGGCCGCCTTGGCCTGCTTGGGCTCGGCCTGGGGATGCTTCACCGGCGCCGGCGGGGCGGCCACCACCGGCGCCACCGGGGCCGCGACGGCCACCTGCGCCGGGGCGGGATCGGGGGCCGTCCTCGGCTC
>JBKGUS010000563.1:0-14140 GCA_046462295.1 Thermoleophilaceae bacterium
TCGCCACCAGCACGAGCTCGTCGTAGGTGGGCACGCCGGCGTCGTCCATGCGGATGATGCGCGGGCGCCGCCCCCGCATCTTCAGCTCGGTGCCCTCGTAGTTCCAGAAGGCGCCCAGCACGGCATCGACGCGGCCGGTCAGCAGCGCGGGGGTCAGGCTGAAGCCGACGTTCCGCTCCCTCACGGAGCCGGGCGGGACGCCGGCCTCGCGCAGGATCGTCTGGAGGTAGGCGGACTGGTAGTCGATCCCGGCGGTGCCGACGGTCTTGCCGCGCAGGTCGCGCGGGCTGTCGATCTTCGCCTCGGGCAGGGAGATGATCGAGGTGAGCGGCTCGTGCACGATCGCCGCGACGCTGACCACGGCCAGCCCCTTGTCGCGCGCACGCATGACCTCGGGCTCGTACGAGATCGCCAGGTCCATCCTCCCGGCGGCCACCTGCTTGGTCGGCGCCGCCGGGTCCGGCGGCTCGCGGATCTCCACGTCCAGCCCGGCCTGCTCGAAGTGGCCGCCCGCCTGCGCGGCGTAGATGCCGGCGTGGTCGGCGTTCGGGAAGTAGTCGAGCATCAGCTCGACCCGCTTCGAGCCGGACGGCTCGAGCACGTCCTCCTTCTCGCCGCAGCCGGCTGCCAGCAGGGCGGCGCACAGCAGGATCACGAACAGCTTCATACGAGCTTGTCCTTTCGGGTCCAAGGGCAGGCGATCCTCTCGGCGGCCACCACCGCGAGGAAGAGGCCCACCGCCATCAGGGTGAGCAGAACGGTGCCCGCGTAAACGCGCGGGGTCTCGAGCTGGTTGTTGGCGAGCAGGACGAGCCGGCCGAGCCCCTCGTCGGCGCCGGCCCACTCGCCGAAGACGGCGCCGATCACCGACACCGTCGCGGCGATCTTGAGGCCGCTGAACAGGTGGGGAAGTGCTGCCGGCAGCTCGACCGAGCGGAGGCTGCGCAGGCGGGATGCGCCGAGGCTGCGCATGAGCTTGAGCAGCTCGGGCGGCACCGAGCGCAGGCCGTCGAGCAGGTTCACGGTCACCGGCAGGAAGCAGATCAGGGCGACGATCGCGATCTTGGGCCCGATGCCGTAGTCGAAGGCCAGCACGAAGATCGGGGCGAGCACCACGATGGGGATCGCCTGGGAGGCCACGAGGAGCGGGTAGGCGGCGTCCCTGAGCGGCCGCACCAGGTGCATTCCCACCGCGAGGAGCACGCCGAGCGGCACCGCCACGGCCAGCCCGAGCAGCACCTCCACGAGCGTGACGAGCGCGTTGTCGGACAGCAGGCCAAACTCGTCGTAGAGGGCCTCGGCGGTCTCGACCGGGGAGGCTACGAGGAGGTCGTCGACCGACTCGAGCGAGGCGACGCCCTGCCAGGCGAGCACGAACAGGCCGAGGAGCAGGGCCGCGAGGAGCCAGCGGGTCATGTGCGAAGCGCCTCCAGGGTCGCGCGCTTCAGCTCGACGAAGGCGGGGTCGGTGGTGGAACGGGGGCGGGCCAGCGGCACGTCGAGCTGCGCGACCACCCGGCCGGGCCTGGGAGAGAGGACCGCCACGCGGTCGGCGAGGAAGATCGCCTCCTCGACGTCGTGGGTCACGAGCAGCACGGTGCGCGGCTCCTGCGCGAGCGCCGCGGCGAGCCATTCCTGCATCGCGGCCCGGGTGATCGAGTCGAGCGCGCCGAAGGGCTCGTCGAGCAGGAGGAGCGGCCGGCCGGGCAGGAGGGTGCGGAGGAAGGCGACGCGCTGGCGCATGCCGCCGGACAGCGCGGCCGGCCGAACGTGCTCGAACTCGGCCAGGCCGAAGCGCTCGAACAGGGGGGCCGCGCGGCGACGCGCCTCGGCGCGGCGGACGCCCTGGCACTCGAGCGCGAGGGCGGCGTTGTCGAGGGCGTCGCGCCAGGGGAGGAGGAGGTCGCGCTGGGGCATGTAGGCGCAGGAGGCACGCCGCTCGGCGGCGCCGCCGGCGCCCAGGACCGTGACGACGCCCTCGTCGGGCTCCTGGAGGCCCGCCACGAGCTCGAGCAGCGTGGACTTGCCGCAGCCCGACGGGCCGACCACGGCAAGCACCTCGTCCGCGCGCAGCTCGAACTCGATGCCCGCGAGCGCGGTTACGCGGCCGAATCGCCGCGTGACGTTCTCCAACGAAAGAGGCTCCGTCACGGGAGCCTCCACATGCGTCTTCACGTAGCTCCCTTCGCGGGGATTAACCCGACAGGTTCGAAGGGTCAGCACCGGGTGGATCGTCCATGGGTGCTATCTCAGCCGGCTTGCCCGCCAGCCCCCCTGGCTTTCGCCACCGATCCTAGCGCGGCGCGCGCGCGGGCATTACCGTCCTCGCCGTGGCGGACGCGTACGTGCACGGCTATCACCTGCGGGAGAACGAGCGCCTGCAGGACCAGGCGGGAACCCTCGTCGACCTCCTCCACCACGACACCGCCTACCCCGCCGGGACGACGGTGCTCGAGGCCGGCTGCGGCATCGGCGCCCAGACGGTCACCCTCGCCGCGCGCAGCCCGGCTGCCAGGTTCGTGTCGGTGGACGTGTCCGCCGCCTCGCTCGCGGAGGCCGAGCGGCGGGTGCGCGGCGCCGGGCTCGCCAACGTGGCGTTCCGGCAGGCGGACATCTTCGACCTTCCATTCGAGGCCGATTCCTTCGACCACGTGTTCGTCTGCTTCGTCCTCGAGCACCTGTCGCGGCCGGCCGAGGCGCTCACGACCCTCATGGGGCTACTGAAGCCCGGTGGGACGGTTACTGTGATCGAGGGCGATCACGGCTCGGCCTACTTCCATCCAGACAGCGCCGCCGCGCACGCCGCGATCGAGTGCCAGATCGAGCTGCAGCGCAGAGCGGGTGGCGACGCGCTGATTGGCCGGCGGGTCTACCCGCTCATGGTCGCGGCAGGGCTCGAGGGCGTGCGCGTCTCGCCGCGGATGGTGTACGTGGACTCGAGCCGGCCCGAGCTGGTGGACGGCTTCACGAGGAAGACGTTCACGGCGATGATCGAGGGCGTCCGCGAGCCGGCGCTGGCGGCTGGGCTCCTCGACGCGGTCAGCTTCGATGCGGGCATCCGTGACCTGTACCGGACGGCCGAGGAGGACGGCACGTTCTGCTACTGCTTCTTCAAGGGCGTGGGGGCGAAGGCGGCGCTTCGGTAACGCTCGTCAGGCGTGCGCGTGCAGGTCCGCGATCGCGTTCACGAACACCTCGAGCTGCTTGGTCGTCCAGCACTCGAACACGCCGTCGCAGTGCGGCTCGTAGGCCGACATGACCGAGTCGCCGTAGTTCCAGTAGAGCCGCGGCTCGGGGTTGATCCAGAAGGTGCGGCCGGCCCGCTCGGCCACGTGTGCGAACACCTGCGCGTGAGGCTCGCGGCCGTTGGTGCGGGCGTCGCCAAGCACGATCACGGTGGCGCGCGGGTCGAGGTCGTCCACGACGTTGTCGAGGAACTCGAGCCAGACGCGCCCGTAGTCGGTGTAGCCGGAGACGTCGGCCACTCCGGCGTCGGTGGCGATCCGGCGCGACACCACCTCGAACGAGCGCTCGCGCTCGAACACGTCCGTCACCTCCGAGATCCGCTCCACGAACACGAACGAGCGCAGCTTGCGGAACTGGTCGTGCAGGGCGTGGAGCACCGATAGGAAGAAGACGCTTGCGCTGGTGACGCTCGTCGACACGTCGCAGAGCACGTACAGCTCCGGCCGGCGCGGGCGCTTCGGGCGGTACTTCAGCTCGAGCGGCACGCCGCCCGTCTGGAGCGAGGCGCGCATCGTGCGGCGCACGTCGACCTGCCACGAGCGGCGCCGACCGCGGTGCTCGCGTCCGTGGGAGGCGAGGCGCCGCTTCATCTGGGCGACTACGCGATGCACCTGGGACAGGTCCTGCGTCGGGTTGGTTGGGAGCGAGCGGTCGAGCTCGCGGAGCGGCTTGGCGGGAGGCAGTGTCTGGGTTCGCTCGATCATCTGGCGCTCGAGCTCGCGCCGCACGTGCTGCTCGAACTCCTGGAGTCGCTCGCGCGGCACGGCGTCCGGATCGGGGCGCTCGGCGCCGGGACGCTCCCCTTTGAGGCCGAGCGTGCGCCGGATGCGCTGCACGTCCACCCCGATCACGCCGGACCCCTCGCCCTGGCGCCCGAAGGCGGCGATGGCGAGCCGGGCGAGGTCGCGCATCTCGCCGTCCGAGCCGGCACGGATCGCCTCGCGGATCCGCTCGCGGAGGGCGTCGAGGTCAAGGCCCTCGGCGCCCTGGAAGCGCTCCTCCTGGAGCTCCTGCTGCACGGCCTCGCGCTCGACCGCGCGGAAGAAGAAGCGGTCGAACAGCACGTCGAGCACGTGCCGGTCCTCCTGCGACTTGGCGAGCGTGGCGGCGAGCGCCTCGCGGAAGTCGCTGCGGTCGGTCCAGCTCACCGCGTCGAGGGCGCCGAAGGCGTCGAGGAGCTCGGACGTGCCGACCGCGACTCCCTCCTGCCTCAGCTCGTCGGCGAACTCGAGCAGGCGTGGCGCCATGCCCGGCGGCCCGGCGGCCGCCGGCATGCCGCCGTAGAGACCCGGCTTGCCCATGGGGGCAAGGATATGCGCCCGGTCAGGGCGCGATGCTCAGACGGCTGTCGCCTTCGTGCGCCAGCCTTCGGCGTAGGACGTCCGCGCGACCTCGGAGTAGGGGCAGGGGCTCACGACCGCGCGCAATTCCGTCTGCACGTGGCGTTCAACCACCGGCTTGGCGGACCCTCCGTCCTCCTCGCCCCAGACGAGCGTGACCTCCGTGCCGATCTCCACGTCGACGTCGACGATGGCGAGCGAGAGCATGGAGCGCTCGTTGTAGCTGTAGCCCGAGAACGTGGACACGCCGACCGTCTCGCCGTCGTGGACGATCCTGTCGTACGGCCAGGTCGAGTAGTTGGAGAGGGGGAGGTCGATGTACTTGACGGGGTCCCGCTTCTCGAACATGGTGCCCATCGCGCCGGCGACGTCCTCGCCGTTCCAGGCGAGCGTGACCTTCTTCCGCCGCGGCTCGTCGCCCATCTTCTCGAGCGCCTCTCGTCCGATGAAGTCATGGTCGAACTTCACGAACGGCCAGTAGCCGAGGTCGTGCGGGGTCAGGTAGTAGTCCTCGATGTCGCCGGAGTAGTAGCTGCCTCCGAGCGACCCGGTTCCCTCGTAGCCCTGCGCCGGCAGCCACTCCCTGTAGGCCTTCATCGCCTCGGCGGTGAAGACGGCCGGGAGCGGGCTGGGTATCCAGCCGGATTCGAGCGTGTTGGTGGCGTACACCCTCGAGCCCACCTGACGCAGGCCGTGGTCGGCGCCCGCCTCGACGATGGCCTCTCTCACCGCCTCGCTCTCGGCCCAGGGACCGAACAGCTCCAGCCCCGGAGCGCCGGACATCCCGTGGTGCAGCGCGCGCACCCGGTGCCCTGCGATGGTGATCTCACCCAGGTTGAAGAACTTGATCTCCGGCAGGGAGCCCTCGGTCGCCTTCTGGAGCACGTCCATCGCGGTCGGGCCCTGCACCTGGAACCGGTAGAGCTCCCGCCGGCCGGCGGGATTCACCGCCGTTCGCTCGTCCCTGTTCAGCTCCACGTCGTAGTCGCCGGTCTCCGCGTGGTACTGGACCCAGTTGTGCGCGGACGGCCGGCCCACGAGCCGGATCTTGTTCTCGTCGAGATAGAAGAGGATCCCGTCGCCGATCACGTAGCCGTCGGGGTTGCACACGACCAGCTGCTTCGCCTTGCCCGGCTGGAAGGTTGCGAAGGAGTTCACGGCCACGGCGGAGAGCAACCGCATGACGTCGGGGCCCTCGATGGTCAGGTCGGTCATGTGGTGGGACTGGTCGAAGAGCGCGCAGGTCTCCCGCCATGCGACCTGCTCGTCGCGCCAGTTCGAGAACTCGGCCGCGACCGCGGGATAGACGTACGGCCCGATCTGCGAGTTGCGCGTCATCTCGACCGGATCGCCAACCTCGTGGAGCCGGTCCTCAAGGCTTCTGTCGGTCATCTCACGGCCTCCTCATACGGGACGGAGCGGTCACGCTTCTCGCGCTCCCATGCCCATGTGTCCACGAGTTGGTTGAAGGTGTAGAAGTGGAGCCCCGCGATATTCAGCTCGTCGTCGTCGTCGAGGCGAGGCGCGATGGCCTCGTAGAGGTGGTCGGCCGTCCGCCCGGGGCTTCCGAACAGCCTGCGAAGACCGCGCTGCTTTCGCACGAACGCGAGCGAGGGCCCGACACCGATGCGCATTGAGACCTCCAGCAGGCGACGACGATCCACCACACCCGGCGTACCCACGAGGATCGGCAGGCTCACCCCTTGTTCGCGGGTCCCCGTGACCCAGTCGAGCAGCGTCTCGGGATCGAAGCAGAGCTGCGTGGTGATGTAGGTCGCGAGCCGGCTCTTCTGCTCCAGGACCCCGGCCAGCGTCTCGGAATCGATGAGCGGATGGCCCTCCGGGTAGCCGGCGATCCCGATCTCGGCCGGCCGGCGCGGGTGCTCGGCGATGACCGGGAGCAGCTCCACCGCCGACGCGTACTCGCCGTGGGGAGGGGTGGCGTCGCCGCCGATGAGGAGGACGTCCTCCACTCCCATCTCCGCCATCGCAGCCAGCAGCCTGTCCACATGGCCGCGATCACGGACCATTCGAGCCGCCACGTGCACGGTCACCTTGTGGCCGAGCGCGCAGAGCCGCTGCGCGACCTCGACGCTCCGGTCCGGCCCGTGCCGCGGGGAGCACGTGACCGTGAGCCTCACGGGCTCGCCGAGCTGCGCGGCCTCCTCCTCGCTCCGTCCCAGGGGAAGGACCTCGAAGCGAGACAGATACGGCGGTGGGGTCTGAGAGGTGTCGTCCATCGCATGAATACGTCGGCTTACTGAAGCGTTTACCGACGACGCGACAAACCAAACAATATAGATCTATTCGCCCCCCGTCTGCGTATCTGCGGCGCGCTCAGGCGTGCGCGGCACGCGGGCGATACGACCTCCGGACGGCCTCGACATACGGGGCCGGGCTGACCACCGCTCCGATCTCCATCTGCACATGGGCCTCGACCGTCGGCTTGGCCGACCCACCGCCCTCCTCGCCCCAGACGAGGACCACCTCCGTGCCCGGCTCCGCGTACTCCGGATCGAGGACGGCCAGCGTGAGCATCTTGCCCTCGTTCGCGCTGTACCCGATCCAGGTCGAGACCCCGGCCGTCTCGCCCTTCGCGGTGACCTTGTCGAAGGGGTGCATCGCATAGACCGCCGACGGCCAGTCGATGAACTTGGCACGACGTTCTCTCCGGAACATCGCGCCGATCGTGCGGGCCACGTCGTCGTCGTCCAGCGCCAGCGTGACCTTGGTGCGATGCTCGGCGTCCGCCAGCTCCTCGAGCGCCTCGCGTCCGATGAAGTCGTGGTCGAACTTGACGAGGTGCCCATACCCGAGGTCCCACGGCGTGAAGTAGTAGTCCTCGATGTCGTTCGACGAGAAGCTGCCGCCGATCGACGCCGAGCCCTCGTAGCCCTTCGCCGGCAGCCACTCGCGATAGGCCGTCAGCTTCTCGCCCGTGTACACCGCCGGGAGCGGCGAGGGAATCGAGCCGGACTCGAGGGCGTTGGACGAATAGGCCCGCCCACCCACCAGCGCAAGTCCAAATTCCTCGCCGGCGCTCACCAGGGCCTCGTGTACGTCCTCGCCCTCGTCCCACGGTCCGAACAGCTCCCAGCCCGGTTGCCCGGCCATCCCGTGCCGCAGCGCGCAGACCTCCCGTGCCGTGATCCGCTCGGTCCTCATGTTGAAGAACTTCAGCTCCTCGGGGGGGTGGCCGAGCGCCTTCTCGATCACCTTCATCGCGTTGGGGCCCTGGATCTGGAAGCGGTAGTGCTTGCGGCGCCCATCGGTGCGAAGCGCCGTCCTCTGGTCGAACTCCACCGTGACGTCGAACCCTCCGGTCTCGGCGTGATAGGTGACCCAATTCAGCACAGGGGCGCGACCGACGAGGTTGAACCTCTCGTCGCCGAGCGCGAAGAGGATCACGTCTCCGATCACGTAGCCCTCGGGAGTGCACGGCACGAACTGCTTGGCCTTGCCGGCCTCGAAGCCGGTGAAGCTGTTGACGCCCAGCCGCGACAGCAGCCCGAGCGCGTCCGGCCCCTCCACCGCCAGCTCTGCCATGTGGTACGACTGGTTGAAGAGGACGCAGGTCCTCTGCCACGCCAGCTGCTCGTCGCGCCAGTTGGTGAACTCGGCCGGGACGCCCGGGTAGACGTTCGGCCCTGCCTGCGAGTTGCGCAGGAGCTCGACCGGGCTTCCGGCCGCCTCGAGCAGCTCCTCGAGATTCCGAGGATCTCCCGTCATTCGCGCACCAGCTCCTCGTACGAGGGCGCCTCTTCGATGATGCCGTACTTCGCCGTCAGCTCCGCCTCGAGCTCGATGCCCTCGCGATCGAGCTCCGGGTCGAACACGGGCAGGCGCATCTGCTGCGCCGCCTCCTCCGGCGTCTCGGTGTACGTCGGGACGATCCGCCGCACCTCCTCGGGGTTGTCCTGGGCGTACTCGAGCGACCTGTTCATCGCGCGCGCGAACCGGTCGACGATGTCGCCGTTCTCGGCGATGTAGCTCTCGGCGGCCACGTAGACGCCGTTCGGGAAGTTCGGGACGGTCTCCACCGACGGCGCGTCGATCTGCGTCCCGCCCTCGGCGAGCACCGCGCTCAGGAAGGGCTCGGTCAGGAGGGCGGCGTCCACGCGCTTCTGCTGCAGCGCCGCCGGCATCTCCGGGAACGGCACCTCGAGCAGCTTCACCCGTTCGTAGTCGACCCCCTGCTTCTCGAGCGAGCGGCTGATGACCACTTCGGCGAGGCCACGCAGGGCGTTCACGGCGACGGTCTTGCCGGGCAGGTCCTCCACCCCCTTGATCGGGCTGCCCTTGGGGACCACGAGGGTCTGCCAGTCCTTGTCCTCGCTTGCCGCGGCATCGTCGCTCGAGGTGACGATCTTGATCGGCACGTCCTGGGCCACCGCCGTGATCGCGGGGATCACGCCCACGAACGCGAACTGCGCGTCGCCGGACACCAGGCTGGGGATCAGGGCCGCCCCGCCCTCGCCGATCTGCGGCTCGATCTTGAGGTTCTCCTCCTCGAAGAATCCCTTCTCCATGCCCAGGTACATCGGCGCCGCGTTGGCGATCGGAAGGGTGCCGACGGTGATGGTGGTCGGGCCTGAGTCCCCGCCTCCGCCGGCGGAGTCGTCGTCGTCCCCGCAGCCCGCCGCAGCGAGCGCGAGAGCCGCGGCGAGCACGGCGACGCGGGCGACGCTGCCAACTCGCCACAGACGTCTGACTCGGCCTGCGCGGAACGGTGGATCACTCAGCCTTCCCATCGTCTCCTCCCTGGGGACGGTGCTCCCCATCGGTACCTGACAAATAGTATGACGTATTGGTAGGGTGAGGCAGTGGCCGACTACCCTGCAGCGGCACAGGTGGAGACGGTCGACCCCGCGAGCGAGGTACACGAACGGGAGGCGAGGCTGCTGGCGCTCGTGCTCGAGCGCAATCCGTTCCAGCGCCGCCGCGTCGAGGCGCTCGGTCTCGATACGCCGGCCCGCCTCGGCGACCTGCCTCCGCTGGCGAAGCGGGAGCTGATTGCGGACCAGGCCCAGCATCCCCCCTTCGGCACGAACCTCACTTACCCGCTCGAGCGGTACACCCAGCTGTGGCAGACGAGCGGTACCACCGGCCCGCCGCTGCGCGTGCTCGACACGGCGGAGGACTGGAACTGGTGGCGCCGGCTCTTCGCCCATACGCTCACCGTCGCGGGCGTCGGGGCGGGCGATCGAGTCGGCCTCGCGTTCTCGTTCGGGCCGCACGTCCAGTTCTGGGCCTCGCAGGAGGGGCTGCAGGAGCTGGGCGCCATGGCGGTCCCCATGGGCGGCATGACGTCCGCCCAGCGGATCCAGACCCTGGCGGAGGTCGAGGCCACGGCCGTGTGGTGCACGCCCACCTACGCGCTCCGCCTGCACGAGGTCGCCGTGCAGGAGCGGCTCGACTCGGCGTTCGACTCCATACGGCTGGTGCTCTGCACCGGTGAGCCCGGCGCATCGCTGCCGGGCGTGCGGTCACGGATCGAGGAGGCCTTCGGCGCTCGCTGCATCGACCACGCCGGCCTTACCGAGACCGGTCCCTTCGGCTACCCCTGTCCGGAGGGCCACGGCCTGCACGTGCTCGAGAGCGAGTTCGTCTGCGAGATCGTCGACGAGCAGTTGAGTCCGACGGGGGCGGGCGAGCGGGGCGAGCTCCTGATAACCCCTCTGCAGCGCACCGGTTTTCCCGTCCTGCGCTACCGGACCGGCGACGTGGTGGTCAACACGGAGGAGCGCTGTCCCGCCGGCCACGAGGACCGGTGGCTGCCGGGCGGGATCGTCGGTCGGACCGACGACATGGCGATCATCCGTGGCATGAACGTGTATCCGTCCGCCGTCGAGGAGGCCGTGCGACGCGTGAGCGGGTCGGGCGAGTTTCGCATCACCTTCTACACCGAGCCGAGCGGCATGGACGAGATCAAGCTCGAGGTGGAGCTCGAGGAGGGCAGCGCCGCCCGGCGCCTGCAGGAGACCATGCGCCAGCAGCTCGGCCTCCGCGTGCGTGTCGTCCCCGTCGCCCCGGGAGTGCTGCCCCGGCCGAACGGGAAGTCCCGCCGGGTCGTCGACGCCCGGCCACGGAGGTTCTCGTGAGCGCCCAGCCCGATCGCCGCAAGGCCTCACGTCGCGCCAAGCCGCGCCCGATCCGAGGCGCGAGCGAACAGGTGGCGGTCGAGATCCAGCACTACATCCAGGAGGAGGGCCTCGGTCCGGGCGACTTCCTCGGGCGCGAGGAGGATCTGGCCGGCGAGTTCGGCGTCAGCCGCCCCACGCTCCGGGAGGCGCTCAAGCTGCTCGCGAGCGGCAACCTGATACGTGCCTCGAAGGGTCCGGGTGGCGGAATCTTCGTGGCCCGGACGGCCGAGGAGGGGATCAGCCGCAGCCTCAGCGACGCGATCGCGATGATGCTCGAGACCGGCGCGGTCACGCTCGACGAGCTGCTCGAGGCCCGCATCCTCCTGGAGGTTCCGCTTGCCGGACTGGCGGCCTATCAGCCCGACGAGCGCACCGTCGACCGGCTCCGCGAGGTTGTGGAGCGGGAGGCCGCGGCCGAGGCCGAGGACACGGAGACGCACGCGCACACGGACATGGAGATCCACCGCACGCTGGCGGCGGCGGGGGGCAACCGGATGGTCCAGGCGCTGACGGACTGGATCTTCGAGGTGCTGCAGCCCTCGCTCATCGAGATCCTCCAGCCGGCGGTGGTCCAGTCCGCGATCGCGGAGCAGCACCAGGCGCTGCTCGCCGCGGTGGAGAAGGGCGACCCCGCGCGGGCCGAGCGGGCCATGAAGGACCACCTGCTCTACCTCCAGGACGTTCTGCGAATGGTGCGAGAGCAGTCCGGCGGCTCGCTGCGCGCGGTGGACGGGACCGGACGACGAAAGGAGTAGACGTGGCGCAACGGGCGGCGACTGGCGGCGAGGTGGTCGGCTACCGTCGGGACCACGACGCGGTGGATCCGCCGTACCTGCACGCCGACTACGTCGGCACCCGCCTGCGCGCGCCGAAGCGTCCGCTGATACCGCTCCGCCACACGCTCTCCGAGGTCACCGGTCCCGTGTTCGGCGACGACCGCGTCGGCGAGCTCGACCACGACCTCACCCGCCAGCACGCCGGCGAGCCGCTAGGCGAGCGGATCATCCTGGGCGGCCGCGTGCTCGACGGGGACGGGCGGCCGGTCCGAAACAGCCTCGTCGAGATCTGGCAGGCGAACTCGGCGGGTCGCTATCTGCACGAGGTGGACCGCCACCCGGCGCCCATCGACCCGAACTTCAGCGGCGCCGGGCGCTGCGTGACCGACGACGAGGGGCGCTACCGCTTCATCACGATCAAGCCCGGGGCCTACCCGTGGAGGAACCATCCCAACGCATGGCGGGCGGCTCACATCCACATCTCGCTGTTCGGCCCCGCCTTCGCGACTCGCCTGGTGACCCAGATGTACTTCCCCGGCGACCCGCTGTTCTTCCAGGATCCGATCTTCCATTCCGTCCGCGAGCAGAGCGATCGCGAGCGCCTGATCTCGCAGTTCGACCTCGATCACACCGTGCCCGAGTGGGCGCTCGCCTACCACTTCGACATCGTGCTGCGGGGGCGGGAGTCGACCCCGATGGAGCACTGAGGTGACGCTACGGCCCACCGCCTCACAGACGGTCGGTCCCTTCTTCATCATCGGGCTGCGGGACGACGCGATGGCGGAGCTCGTGCCACCGGACGACCCGGACGCGATCCGGTTGGGCGGCGTCGTGCTCGACGGGGCGGGAGAGCCGGTGGACGACGCGCTGATCGAGATCTGGCAGGCGAACCGGGCGGGGCGCTACGCCCATCCGGAGGACACGCGCAAGGAGATCCCGCTCGAGGATGGCTTCGACGGCTTCGGCCGGTGCGCGACCGATCCGAACGGCCTCTACGGCTTCGTCACCGTCAAGCCCGGCCCGGTGCCCGCTCCCGACGGCGGCCTGCAGGCGCCCCACATCGAGATGTCGGTGTTCGCACGCGGATTGCTAAAGCGCCTGGCGACGCGCGTGTACTTCCCCGACGAGACCGAGGCGAACGAGACGGATCCCGTGCTGAGCTCGATCGAGGATCCGGCAGAGCGCGGCACGCTCGTGGCGCAACCCGACGACGGGGGCCTGCGCTTTGACATCCACCTGCAGGGCGACCGCCAGACGACCTTCTTCAGCGTTTAGTGAGCGACGGCGGCGCCTTCACCGGCCTCTTCGTTCCCGACCACGTCGCGGACGCCACGTCGGAGCGCGCCTGGCTCCAAGCCATGCTTGACGTGGAGGCCGCGCTCGCGGCCGCCGAGGCCGAGGTTGGGATCGTGCCGCAGCCGGCGGCCGAGGCGATCGCCGCGGCATGCGACCCCGCCGGCTTCGACCTCGCCGCGCTCGTGCGGGAAGCTCGTGACACCGGCTCTCCCGTGGTTCCGCTCGTGCGGGCGCTCGCGGCGCGGCTGCCGGCGGACGCCGCGCGCTACGTCCACTGGGGAGCCACGTCGCAGGACGTGATGGACAGCGCCGCCATGCTCGTCGCCCAGCGGACGTTGGCGCTCGTCGACGACGACCTGCGGGGTGTCTCAGGGGTCTGCGCGCGGCTGGCGGACGAGCACCGCCACACGCCCATGGTCGGCAGAACCCTCCTGCAACAGGCGCTGCCGATCACGTTCGGGCTCAAGGCGGCCGGCTGGCTCGCCGGCGTGGCGGAGGCACGCGAGCGGCTCGCCGCCCTGCGGCTCGACGCCGAGCTTGGCGGCGCTGCGGGAACCTTGGCCTCGCTCGGGGCGGACGGGACCCACGTGCTCCGGGCGTTCGCCGGCCGGCTCCGTCTGGGTGAGCCGGCCCTGCCGTGGCACACCGCGCGAGCGCGCATCGGCGAGCTGGCCACCGGGCTGGCCCTCGCTGCCGGGGCACTCGAGAAGGTCGCGCTCGACCTGACTCTGCTCGCCCAGACCGAGGTGGACGAGGTCGCCGAGCCGTCGGACGGAGGTCGCGGCGGCTCCTCGACGCTCCCGCACAAGCGCAACCCCGTCGGTGCGGTGCGCTGTGCCGCGTGCGCGCGTCTGGTGAGGAGCGCGGCGACGGGCCTGCTCGGCTCGATGGCGCAGGAGCACGAGCGGGCGACGGGAGCCTGGCACGCCGAGTGGCCGGCCTTGAGCGACGCGCTCGCGCTGACCGGCGGCGCCGCCCACTCCCTGCGGGAGGCGCTCGACGGGCTGGAGGTGCGCCCGGAGCAAATGCGGCGGAACCTGGACCTGACCGGTGGCCTGCCGATGGCCGAGAGCGTCGCCATGGCCATGGCCCGGCGGATCGGCCGCGAGAGGGCGAAGGACGTCACCGATGCCGCCTGCCGACGCGCGGTCGCGGCCGGCAGCACGCTGCGGGACGAGCTCCTCCGGGACGAGGTCGTCCGGGACGTGCTGGGCCCTGACGGCATCGAGCGCGCCCTCGACCCGCTCCGCTACCTCGGCTCCGCGGACGCGTTCGTCGACCGGGCGCTTGCCCGCTACGCGGAGGACGGACCATGACCGGCGATGCGCACGAGCGCGGCA
>JBKGUS010000564.1:0-16410 GCA_046462295.1 Thermoleophilaceae bacterium
GACCGACGTCAAGCTGCTTGCTCCCGACGAGGCGAGCGACGAGGTCCTCATCGACGAGCTCGTCCGCATAGTCAACGGGGCTTATGCCATCGGCGAGGCCGGACTGTGGCTCGCGGGCACAACGCGGGTCGGGCCGGGCGAGATCGCCGAAGCGATCCGCAGTGGTGGAATGCTGGTGGCCTCGCGCAACGGCCGGGTTCTCGGCTGCGCGTACGTCCGGCCGTTGGACGCGGGCGCGGCCGATCTGGGCCTCGTGTCGGTGGCGCCGGACCAGTGGGGCGGCGGCATCGGCCGCGAGCTGGTGCGCTCGGCGGAGGAGCTAATGCGGTCGCACGGGGTCACGACGATGCAGCTGGAGCTGCTCGTCCCGAAGGGCTGGGTCCATCCGGAGAAGGACCGCCTCCGCAGTTGGTACACCCGGCTCGGCTACCGGATGATCCGGTCGGTGCCGTTCGAGCAAGTACCGGCGCCGCCCGCCTCCCAGCTCGCCGCGCCGTGCGAGTTTCTCGTCTTCCGCAAGCCGCTGGTGGACGCGCCGCGCCGCCGCGACTGAAAGCCGGCGCGTCCACCGCGCAGGCCGCTAGGGCCGCGTGAAGCGCCGCTAGGGCCGCGTGAAGCGCCGCTACGCCCGCGTGAAGCGCCGCTACGCCCGCGTGAAGCGCCGCCCCGCCGTCGGCGAGGCCTCTTCGTCCAGCGTGATCCGCTTCGCCTTCGGGGCGCCCGCCATCGGGAGGGTCTTGCCGTTGCCGCCGAGGGCGTCCTCGCTGGCCGCCGCGGCCTCCATCGCCGCGATCCGCTCGGGGGTCAGCTCGTCGGCGTTCTCCTCCTCGATCTTCTCGAGCCAGGCCGCGCCCTCCGCCGCCTTGCCCTCGTCGACCACCACCTGGCCGCGGTCGATCGACTTGTCGATCTCGGCGAACAGGGCGTCGACCAGGTCGTCCTGCGGCACCTTCCGCAGCGGCTTTCCGTGGGCGAAGATCAGGCCCTCGTTCTTGGCGCCGGTGATGCCGAAGTCGGCGTGCGAGGCCTCCCCGATCCCGTTCACCGCGCAGCCGAGCACGGCCACCTCGATCGGGTCGTCGTAGCCCCGCAGCCGCTCCTCGATCTCGGCCACCACGGTGTCCATGTCGAACTGGAGCCGGCCGCAGGTCGGGCAGGCGATCAGCACCGGACCGCGCTCCCGCAGCTTGAGCGCCTTGAGGATCTCCCAGGCGACCTTGACCTCCTCCTCCGCGTGGAATGTGGAGAGCGAGATGCGGATGGTGTCCCCGACACCGTCGGCCAGGAGCGTGCCGAGCCCGACCGCCGACTTCAGCGAGCCGGACCACTTCGTGCCCGCCTCGGTGATCCCGAGGTGGAGCGGGTAGTCGATCCGCTCGGCGAGCAGCCGGTTGGAGGCGATCGTGTTGGGGACGCTGGTCGACTTGATGGAGACCTTGAAGTCCTCGAAGCGAAGCCGCTCCATCAGCTCGACATGCTCGATGGCGGCCGCGACGAGCGCCTCGACGGCGTTCTCACGCTCGAGCTCATGGAGGTGCTTGGGCAGCGACCCGGAGTTGACCCCGATGCGCATGGGAATGCCCGCGGCGCGCGCCTTCTCGACGACCTCACCGACCTTCTCGTGGCCGCCGATGTTGCCGGGGTTGATGCGAACGCAGTGGGCGCCGGCGTCGATCGCCTTGAGGGCCAGCGTGTGGTTGAAGTGGATGTCGGCGATGATCGGGATCGGCGAGTCGCGAACGATCCGCTCGAGCGCCCGAACGTCCTCGTCCCGCGGAACGGCACAGCGAACGAGATCCCCACCGGCCTCGGCGACGGCACGAATCTGCCGCATGGTCGCCTCGTAATCGGCGGTCTCCGTCTTCGTCATCGACTGAACCGCGACGGGAGCCCCGCCGCCGATCTTCACCCCGCCGACGTCGATCTGTCGCCTGGATGCCAAGGCGCCCCTGATGGTAGTGGGCGCGGGCCGGGGCGAACCTCACCGATTGGTCGCTTTCCCCGGTCATGGGCGGGAAGATCGACCAACGGGTGCGGAAGCTATGGGGGTTGGCCCGCACGCAGCACTGGGTCGTCGCGCGGCGCCAGCTGCTCGAGCTCGGTTTCAGCGCGCACTGGATCGACCATCGGATCGCGAAGGGGCGGCTCCACCCGGTGCGGCGAGGGGTCTATGCGGTCGGACGACCGCACGTCACGCGGTACGGGGAGTGGATGGCCGCAGTGCTGGCCTGCGGACCCGCGGCCGTCCTAAGCCACGACTCCGCCGCAGCGCTCTGGGAGATCCGTCCCGCGGCGAGCGGATTTGAGGTGTCGATGGTGACCGGAGCCAAGCGGGACCCGGAGGGCATCACCGTACATCGCCGGCAGAGCCTTCAGCAGCACGACGTGACCCGCTGTCACGGGATTCCCGTCACGACCCCAACCCGGACCCTGATCGACATCGCGCCCCGGCTCGACCGCGAGCCGCTCGAGGCGGCGATCAACCAGGCGGACAAGCTCGACCTGTGCGATCCCGAACAGCTCCGTTCCGCGCTGGCCGGGGCCACCGGCCAGCCCGGCGTCCGGGTTCTGCGCACGGTCCTCGACCGCCGCACCTTCACCCTCACCGACTCGGAGCTCGAACGGCGCTTCCTGCGGATCGTGCGGGACCTCGGACTTCCTCTGCCCGAAACCGGCGTCTACGTGAACGGATTCAAGGTCGACTTCCACTGGCCCGAGCTGGGCCTGGTCGTCGAGACGGACGGTCTGCGCTTCCACAGGACGCCCGCCGAGCAGGCCCGAGACCGCCTACGAGACCAGAGGCACACGGCCGTTGGGCTCACCCCACTGCGCTTCACCCGGGCGCAGGTGCGGTTCGAGCCCGGCTACGTCGGCGACACGGTTGCAGCGGTCGCGAGACGCCTCGCCGCCTAGCCGTACAGCGCCTCGATCTCCTCCGCGTACTTCTCGTGGATCGGCTTTCGCTTCAGCTTCATCGTCGGGGTCAGCTCGTCGCCGCCGGGCTGCCATTCGTCGGTCAGGATCTTGAATTTCTTGATCTGCTCGACGCGGGCCAGCTGCTCGTTCGCGGCGTCCACGCCGCGCTGCACCTCGGCCTGGACAGCTTCCTCGCCGTGCTGCTCGACGAAGCCGGGCCCCACGTCCGGGTCCAGCGTGATCAGCGCCACGTTGTAGGGCTTTCCGTCCCCGATCGCGATCGCCTGGCCGATCAGCGGGCTCGCGGCCTTCACCTTCGCCTCGATGTTCGCCGGCGACATGTTCTTGCCGCCGGCGTTGATGATCAGCTCCTTCTTGCGGTCGACGATCTTCAGGTAGCCGTCCTCGTCGAACTCGCCCACGTCGCCCGTGTGGAGCCAGCCCTCGTCGTCGATCGCCTCGCGCGTCTTCTCGGGCTGGTTGCGGTAGCCGGGCATGACGAACGGGCCGCGGATGAGGACCTCGCCGTCGTCCGCGAGCCTGATCTCCGCGCCCGGGGCGGGCGGGCCGACCGTCCCGATCTTGATCTTCTCGGGCGGGTTGCACGCGCCATAGCCGCTCGTCTCGGACATCCCCCACAGCTCGGCCAGCGGCACCCCGATGGCGTGGAAGAACTCGATCACCTCGCGCGGGGTCGGCGCGGCACCCACGTTTACGGACTCCACCTGGTCGAGGCCGAGCCGGCCCCGGACCTTGGAGAGGACGAGCTCGTCCGCCTTGGCGTGCTCCTGAGCGAACTCCTCCGGCACCTCCTCGCCCGCCTGTTCGGCCCGCACCTTCTTCAGGCCCACTCCGAGCGCCCACTCGGTGGCCTGCTTCTTGGCCGCGTCCTGCTCGGCCGCCACCCCCGCCTCGATCGCCGCCTTGAGCTTCTCCCAGACGCGCGGCACCGCGAAGAACCACGTGGGCCGCACCTCGGGCAGATAGGCGACCACCTGGCGCGGGTCGGGGCAGCAGGTCGTGGTGAATCCCAGGAACATCGGCAGGTAGTGGGAACAGGCGCGCTCGGCGATGTGCGCCATCGGCAGCCATGACACGACCCGGCCGTCATCAGGGAAGGCGATCACCTGGTCGAAGCCGTTGATCCCGGCGATCAGGTTCGCGTGGGTGAGCTGCACCCCCTTGGGCGGCCCGGTGGTGCCAGAGGTGTAGATCAGGGTGAGGATGTCGTCCGGCTGGACCGTCCGCCAGGCGGCCTCGAAGTCGAAGTCGGCCCGTGCATGCGACTCGACCTCTCCCCCGTCGTCCACCACGATCACGTGCTCGACGGCGCCGATGCGGTCGGCGAACGCCTTCTCGGTGATGACGATCTTCGCGCCCGAGTCCTGTACCTGGTACCCGACCTGCTCGGCCGTGTAGGTGTTGTAGACCGAGAACGGCGTGGCGCCCAGGTGGAGCGCCGCCGTGTCGAACCAGTGGAATTCGGGCCGGTTGGTGAGCATGATGCCGAGCGCGTCGCCCCGGCCGAGCCCCAGCCCGGCGAGCCCCGCGGCCGTGCGCCGCACCCTGTCGGCGTACTCGGCCCAGGTGATCGAGAACGCGTCGTCCTTCAGGCGGAGCGCAGGGCGGTCCGGATGCGCCCGTGCGGTCTTCTGAAACGCCTCGGCGACGGTGGCGGCCGCAAGGCCGGTCGGACGGCTGACGGTGGCCTCCATGTGCGGAATCTACCCGGAAAACGGCGCTTCAGGGCAAGGCTCCGGATGCCGATCACTGTCGAAGAGCGTTTTCATGTCAAGCCAAGCGCAGAGCCCCCCTGGGCCGGTACGCAAGCTCGGACGACGCATCCGCCGGGCGGGGGGCCGGCACGCGTTCGGCCTGCGGATGGCGCTCGCACTGGCGGTGACCGTGGTGCTGCTGCTGCTGGCGAGCGAGGCGTTCTTCACGCGCGCCGCCTCCAGGGAGCTGATCCAGCAGGACGCGCGCTCCTACGCGGCGGACGCAAGAGCGCTGGAGAAGGCGTACGCCGACGCGTCGGAGGACCCCGCCGACGCGCTGGACGATGCGCTCGATCTCGTCGACTCGATGGAGGACCGGCTCGGCGTCGTCAGCGCGAGGCTCCTCGACGCTGACGGCAAGGAGGTGGAGGTGCCGCGGGACGCCAACGTGGAGACGCCGCGCAGGCCGCGCTCGGGACCGGACGCGGGAACGCGCGGGACCCATGTCGTGACTCGGGAGGACGGGCCGCGCTTCGACTTCCTCGCCCCGGTCGATCTCGGCGGCCGGCGTTATGTGCTCGAGGTCGACGCGGATGGGCAGGTGCTGCACAGCCGAATCTCGGCGCTGCGCGACGAGACGCTCCTCTTCTCGACCGTCGCGTTGCTGCTCGCCATGGCGGTGTTCTACGTGCTGGGCGGGCGTACGTTCGCCCGGCGTCACCGTTCCGTAGTCAAGCGCGCGACCCGCGACCCGCTCACCGATCTCGGCAATCACCGCTCCTTCCAGGAGGAGCTCGAGCGGGCGGTGGGGTTCGCGGCTCGCCGGGCCGAGCCGCTGGCGGTCGTGCTCGTGGACCTGGACGACTTCAAGCTGATCAACGACCGCTACGGGCACCGGCAGGGCGACGAGGTGCTGACACATGTGGCCCGTGTGCTGTATCAGGGCCGCCCCGAGGATCGCGCGTTTCGCATCGGCGGCGACGAGTTCGCGCTGCTCATGCCGGGCGCCGACCCCCGCCGGGCGGGCACCGGAGTGCAGCGGCGCCTCGACGCCGCCCGGCAGGGTCAGGCGGCCGCGTCCTTCAGCGCCGGCGTGGCAGTGATACCCGCGGGCACCCACGGCGACGCCGCCGTCCTGTGGGAGCAGGCCGATGCCGCGCTGTACGAGGGCAAGCGACGCGGTGGAGGGCAGATCGTGGCCTTCGACGACGTCGCCGAGCTCAGGTCGGTCGTGACCCCGGCCAAGATCCACGCGTTGCGCGCCTTACTCGAGGAGCCGCGCCTGGAGACCGCGTTTCAGCCCATCTGGGATTTGCAGCACGGGCGCATGGTCGGGCTGGAGGCGCTCGCGCGCCCGTGGGCGGGGTACGGCTTCGAGGGCCCGGCCGAGATGTTCGCCGTCGCCGAGAAGATCGGCCACGCGCACGAGCTCGACGCGATCTGCCGGGCGGCGGCGCTCGCCCACGCCGCCGAGCTACCGGACGAAGTGCTGCTGTTCCTCAACGTCAATCCGCAGTCGCTGGCCCATGACACCCTCGGTGGCGACCGCCTGGTGCGGGCGGTGACCGCGGTGGGGCTCGACCCAGCGCGCGTCGTGCTCGAGATCACCGAGCGCTCGGACGCGCGCCTCGACCAGGTCGTGGCCGATGCCAGTCGCCTGCGCAGCCTCGGATTCCGGCTCGCGCTCGACGATGTCGGCGCTGGCAACGCTGGCCTCGAGATGCTGCGCCGGCTGCCCGTGGACTACGTCAAGATCGACCAGTCGATCATCGTCGCCGCCGTCGAGGACACCCAGGCCCAGGCGGTGCTCCTGGCGATCATCGCCTACGCCGGCCGCGCGGAGGCGTTCGTGATCGCGGAGGGGATCGAGTCGGAGGAGATCCTGGACTTCGTACGCAACGCGGCCGAGCTCGACATCGTGCGCGATCCACCGATCAAGGGCGGGCAGGGCTTCCTGCTCGGCCGCCCCTCGCCCGACCCTCGGAGCTGGTCAGCGGACTTGAAAACCCTCTCCGGACAGCCGGTCGATGTCGTTCGACAGACCCACTAGGAAGATCAGGATCACCAGCATGAAGCCCACCACTCCGGCCCGCTCCATCACGCTGAACGGAACCGGCTTGCGCCTGATCTTCTCCACGATCGCCCAGAAGATGTGTCCCCCGTCCAGGGGAAGGAACGGGAACAGGTTCACGATCGCCAGCGACAGCGAGATGATGGCCAGGATGCCGACGACCTCCTCGACGTCGCTGAGGATCGTCTGTCGCGTGGTCTCGTAGGAGCCGACCACCCCCGTTATCTCCTTGCGGTCCTCGGGGTCGATCAGCCGTGCGGGGAGCTCCAGCGTCGCGCGGGTGATGAACCAGAACTGGTCCACGGTCAGGTCGAGGGCCGGGCCGAGGCTGAGGTTCTCGCGCGGCCCCTGCGCGTAGGCGAAACCGACCCTCATCCGCTCGGTGACCGGGTCGTAGACGGGGGTGATCTCGAACGTTCGGCGCCTGCCGTCGCGCACGACCGTGACGGTGGCGGGGTCGGCCGCCTCACAGCCCTCGCGCTCGGGCCCGGCGCACTTGTGGGAGTTGATGCGGTTGGACAGGTCGGCCGGGCTGCCGCCCCTGCCGTCGATGGCCACGAGCCGGTCCCCGCTCTGGAGCAGGCCGGCGGCGGGGAACCCGCGGTCGATCGGGCCGACCTCGGTGCTCGTCTGCTCGCGGCCGATCGCCCAGAAGAAGACGAACAGCAGCAGGAACGCCAGCAGCAGGTTCATGACCAGCCCGGCGGCGATCACCACGACCCGCTTCCAGACCGGCTGCGAGTAGTACGCCCGCGTCCGGACCTCGTCGGGGAGGTCCTCGGACGGGTTCATCCCGCTGATCTTCACGTAGCCACCGGCGGGGATGGCGCCGACCGCGTACTCGGTCTCGCCGCGCTTCACGCTGAACAGCGTCGGCGGGAAGAAGAGCGAGAACTTCTCGACCCGCATGCCGACCGCCTTGGCCGCCCAGAAGTGGCCCAGCTCGTGCAGGATGATGAGCAGCGCGAAGCCGGCGAAGGCGAGCAGCCAGCTCACGCTGCCACGCCCCGAGCGACCTCGCGCCCCTCGCCGTCCGCCTCATAGAGGTCCGAGAAGTGGCGCACCGGCCGGGCCGGCAGCTCGGCCAGCGTCGACTCGATCACCCGGGCGATCCCGGTGAAGGACAGCTCGCCGCGCAGGAAGGCGTGCACCGCGACCTCGTTGGCCGCGTTCAGCACGCAGGGCGCCGTTCCGCCGGCCCGCGCCGCCTCGCGGGCCAGGCGCAGGCAGGCGAAGGTGGCCTCGTCCGGCGCCTCGAACGTGAGCGACCCCAGCTCCACCAGGTCGAGCGTCCGCACCGGCACGTCGGCGCGCTCCGGGTGGTGGAGCGCGTATGAGATCGGCACTCGCATGTCCGGGTATCCGAGGTGCGCCAGCGAGGCCCCGTCGTTCAGGTGCACCAGGGCGTGCACGATCGACTGGGGGTGCACCACCACGTCGATCGCCTCGTACGGCACACCGAACAGGTGGTGGGCCTCGATCAGCTCGAGCCCCTTGTTCATGAGCGTCGCCGAGTCGACCGTTATCTTCCCGCCCATCCGCCAGGTGGGGTGCGCGAGCGCCTCCTCCACGGTCACGGCGTCGAGGTCGGTGCGGCCCCGGAACGGGCCGCCGCTCGCGGTGAGCACGAGGCGGTCCACCGTGCCGGGCCGCTCGCCCTCCAGCAGCTGGAACAGCGCCGAGTGCTCGGAGTCGACGGGGATCAGCTGGGCTCCTGTGGCCTCGGCCAGCGCGGTGACCAGCTCGCCGCCCACCACGAGGCTCTCCTTGTTGGCGAGCGCGAGGTCGATCCCCTCCCCCAGCGCCGCCACCGTCGGCCCCAGGCCGGCGGAGCCCACGAGGGCGTTCAGCACGAGGTCGCAGTCGGTCTCCACGATCAGCTCGACGAGGCCCTCCGGACCGCTCAGCACCTCGGCGTGCTCGCCCGCGCGGGCCGCGGCGTCGGGATCGGCGAGGGCGAGCCGGTCCACGCCGAAGCGGCCCGCCTGCTCGAGCAGCAGCTCCCAGCTCGAGCCGGCCGCCAGGCCGGCGATCTCGAGCTCGCCGCTCCGCTCGACCACGTCGAGCGCCTGCGTTCCGATCGACCCGGTCGACCCGACGATGAGGACCCGTCTCACCAGGTCGATGTTAGGGAGCCGTGCGCACCCGGCCGAGCCGGGCGCTTCGCGGCCTGGGAGAGGCCCTCTAGCCGATCACGGCCAGCAAAGCCTCCACGACCCGCGGGTCGAGCTGCGTGCCGGCCACGCGGCGCAGCTCCGCCCGCGCCTCGCCGTCCGGGAGGGCGGCCCGGTACGGCCGCGGCGCGGTCATCGCCTCGTAGGTGTCGCAGGCGAAGACGATGCGCGCGCCCAGTGGAATCTCCTCGCCGGCGAACCCGTCGGGATAGCCCCCGCCGTCCCAGCGCTCATGTGCGCTGCGCACGAGCGGCAGCACATCCGCGAGGAACTCGATCGGCGCCAGGATCTGCTCCCCGATCACCGTGTGGCGCTGGACGATCTCGAGCTCCTCGGCCGTGAGCGGCCCGGGCTTGTTGAGGATCGCCTCCGGCACGGCCAGCTTGCCGATGTCGTGGAACACGGTGCCGTAGCGCAGCGTGCGCAGCTCCTGCTCCGGCATCCCGAGCAGGCGCCCGACCGCTTGGGCGCGCTGAACCAGCGAGCGCGAGTGCTCGGCGGTGTAGGAGTCCTTGGCCTCGAGCGCCGCGCTGAGCGCCTCGGCGGTTCCCAGGTACGCGCGCTCGAGCTGCTCGTAGAGCGAGGCCGACCGCAGGGCGGCGGCGAGCTGGTCGGCCACGGCGCTCAGCAGCCGGGCGTCCTCCTCGTCGAAGGCGTCCACGGCCTCGCTCTGGACCGAGATGGCGCCCCAGGCGCGCCCGTTCACCACGACCGGCACGTCGAGCTCGCAGCGCGTCGACTCGGTGACGGGTGTGGAGTGGTAGTCGGGCTCGCGGCGCACGTCCGGGGCGAGGACAGGGCGGTTCTCACGCAGGCAGCGCGAGATCAGGCCGCGCCCGGTGGGGGGCGTGTAGCGCCGGACACTCGGGTCGGCCAGCGGGCCCGCGCCGGAAACCAGCTCGTGGGCCCCGTCCGGGCACAGCATGACGATCGCCGAGGCGTCCGCACCCATCCCGGTGTGCACCGGGTCGAGCGTGGCCCGCACGATCCGGTCGACGTCGCTCACCCCCGCGAGCCGCGCCGCCAGCCCGCTGGTGAGCTGGACCTGCCGCGTGCGCCGCTGGAGCAGCGCCGCGCCGCCCTTGCCGGCCGGGCGCGGCGGGATCGCGGCCCGGACCAGCAGGCCGCACTCGTACATCGCCTCCTCGAGCGCCGCCGAGCGCTCGTCCGAGTAGATCTCGAGCAGCCAGGTGAAGTCGTGGTCGGCGGCCGCCGCAGCGAGCACGCCGGTGCGGTTGTGCGCCTCCAGCAGCGCGCGCTCGGCCGGGTCGGCGTTCCTGTCGTCCACGCGCGCGACGAACGCGCCCGCCCCCGCCCGGATCAGCTTCGCGGTGGCCGGATACTCGTCGATGGCGTAGATGTCGTTGTCCACTTCGAGACGCAGCCCCTCCACGCGCCGGTCGCGCGAGTCGGCCTGCGCGACGGTGTGGATCGTGTCGCCACCCGCCGGCACGAAGGAGACCGCCCACGCGGCAGCGTTCAGCGCCTCCGATAGGTGCATGGCCACGGCCTCGATCCGCTCGAGCGGGCCCTCCTCGGCGAGCGAGCTCTCGAAGCGCTCGGCGAGCTCCTGCACGGCGTCCCTCACCCGGTCGCGGGTGCTCCGCCGGCGGGCACGCCGCTCGCTGCGCGCGGCCTGCTCGGGCGCGCGCGAACCCGCGGTGAAGATCTGGCCGCCCCCGTTCCGCTTGGCGCGGTACAGGGCCGCGTCGGCCGCCCGCAGCAGCTGTGTCGGCGAACCCACGCCCGGGCCGAGCGCGGCGGCGCCGCACGAGATCGAGATGTGCACCTCGGAGCGGTCCGTGAGCGACGCGAGCGTCGCCCCGGCCAGCGCGCGGGCGTGGTCGAGCGTGGCGCCGTCCATCACCACGCAGAACTCGTCGCCCGACAGGCGTCCGACCAGGTTGCCCGGGCGGGTGGCAGCCGCGGCCACGAGCGCCTCGCCGACGAGCCGCAGCGCGCGGTCGCCGCCGTCGTGGCCGTGCTCGTCGTTGACTGCCTTCAGGTCGTCCACGTCGCAAAGCAGTAGGGCAATCGGCGCGTCGCGCTCAGCCGCCCGGGCCACGGCGCGCTCGAGCCGCTCCTCGAGCGCCCGCCGGTTGGCGAGCCCCGTGAGCGGGTCCTCGTAGGCGAGCCGCGAGACGCGAGAGAAGAGCTCCGCCCGCTCGATCGCCACCGCCAGCTGGCCCGCCACGGCCTCGAGGAAGCGAACGTCCTCGCTGCGGAAGCGCGGCTCGCCGGGCGCGGTCGTGGCGTAGACCTCGCCCCAGGGCTCGCCCTCCACGACGATCGGCACGCCCACCTCCGACTCCTTCCCGAGCCTCCGCAGGCGCGCCGCGCACCAGGGATCGACGCCGGGGTCGTCCACGGCGTTGAAGTACGGGACGCCATCGGTGAGCAGCCGCAGGCCGCTCAGGTCCTCGCCGAGCTCGTAGACCTCGCCGTCCGGCCAGCGCTCCTCCCCCGGTCCCAGGGCGCCGACGTTGATCATCGTGCGCAGCGCGGCGCCGTCCCGGTCCCAGCGGCTCACCGACAGCGAGGCCGCGCCGATCGCGGCGCGCGCCTCCTCGGCCGCCACCTCGAGCACCTGGTCGAGGTCGTGCGTTCCCGCCGCGGCGGCGGCCACGCGCAGCAGCGCCTCCCGCTCCGAGCCGGCAGGACGAAGCGTCCCCTCTCGGGCTGCTACGTGCACGTTAGGAACATCGGGCGAAGGCGCGTTTGACTTGAGCGCGCTCAGCCGTAGCCGAACGCCACCGCCGCGTAGTACGCGACCACGATCGTGAAGAAGACCGCATCGAGGCGGTCGAGCACCCCTCCGTGGGGGCCGAACAGGGTTCCCGTGTCCTTCACCGCGAGGTCGCGCTTCACCATCGACTCGAACAGGTCCCCGATCGGCGCCGTGAACGCCACCAGCGCGCCCATCGCGAGGGCGTGCCAGCCCGTCAGCCAGTCCTGGTAGAGCCCGGCGAACCAGAACGCCATCGTGCCGCCGATGAACCCCGCCACGAGGCCCTCGAGGGTCTTGTTCGGCGAGATCAGCGGCGCGATTCGCCTGCGTCCGTACCAGCGACCCCCGAAGTAGGCGAACGTGTCCCCCACGAAGGTGGCCACGAGCACGTCGATCAGGAGCCCGTCGCCGTGGGGGACCTCGCGCAGCCAGATCGCGTGCACCATCGGCAGCCCGATCCAGAGCACCCCGAACAGGACCGCGGCGATCGCCCAGGACACGTGCTCCCGCCGCGGCCGGATCAGAGCCAGGAAGAACGTGACCGGGAAGGACGCGACCAGCACCATGATCACGTGCTTCGGCTCGCCGTAGAGGGCGGCCACCAGCAGGGCGATCAGCGTTACGAAGCCGGCGAGCGCAGGGGGCCGCACCCGCCCCATGAGCACGTAGAGCTCCCCGAGCGCCATCACCCCGAGCAGAGCCAGGCCGATCGCGAAGACCTCGCCGCCCTGCCAGACGATGAGGATCGCGAAGAGGATCGCGGGGATTGCGAACACGATCCTGGGCGCCAGGTCGGCGCCAGGCTGGCGGTGGGCACTCATCGGCGGCCGAACCTGCGCCCGCGGGCGGCGTACTCCTCGAGCGACTCCTCGAACGCCTCACGCGAGAAGTCGGGCCACAGCTCGTCGCGGAAGACGAACTCGGCGTAGGCGAGCTGCCAAAGCAGGTAGTTCGAGATGCGGCGCTCGCCGCTGGTCCGGATGAGGAGGTCTGGGTCATGCATGTCGGGTGCGTAGAGGTGGCGCCGGAACTCCTCCTCGGTCTCCCCCTGGAAGCTTCGAGCCGCGTCCACGATCTCCGCCCTGCCGCCGTAGTTGAACGCCACGAACAGCGTGATGCGCTCGTTGGCGCCGGTCCTCTCCTCGGCCCACTCCATCCGCCGCACGAGCTCGGCGCCGAGCCGGTCGCGGCGCCCGATGAAGCGCATCCGCACGCCCTCCTCGTCGAGCTCCGGCGTCTCGCGGTCGATGCGCCGGGAGAACATCGCCATCAGGCCGTCCACCTCGGCCTGCGGCCGGTTCCAGTTCTCGGTCGAGAAGGAGTAGACGGTCAGCTCCTTGATCCCGAACTCGGCGGCGTCGCGGAGCCGGGCCTTGACGGTGTCCGCACCGGCCTCGTGGCCCGCCAGCACCGGGAGGCCGCGGCTCCGGGCCCACCGGCCGTTCCCGTCGGTGATGATCGCGACGTAGCGCGCCCGCGACGCGCTCACACCTCGAGGATTTCCTCTTCCTTGCCGGCCAGCGCCTTGTCGATCTCGCCGGTGTGCGAGTCGGTCAGCTTCTGCAGCTCGCTCTCGGCGCGATGCTCGTCGTCCGATCCGACCTCGCCCTCGCTCTTCAGCTCGCGCAGGTCGTGCATCACGTCCCGGCGGATGTTGCGCACCGCCACGCGGCCCTGCTCGGCGATGCCGTGCACGACCTTGACCAGCTCGCGGCGGCGCTCCTCGGTCAGCTCCGGGATCTGCAGGCGGATCACCTGGCCGTCGTTCGAGGGGGTCAGGCCGACGTCGGACTCGAGGATCGACTTCTCGATCGCCTTGATCGAGTTCTTGTCATAGGGCGTGATCGTGAGCAGCCGCGCCTCGGTGGCGGAGATCTGCGCCAGCTGGCGCAGCGGCGTGGTGGCGCCGTAGTAGTCGACCTCGATCCGGTCGAGCAGGTGCGGCGAGGCTCGCCCCGTCCGCACGGTCGAGAACTCGCTTCGGGTCGCCTCCACGGACTTCTGCATCCGAGTCCTCGCCTCGTCGAGGAAATCCTTCAGCAAATCGTCGCTCATCCGCTCCTCACAACGGTTCCCACTCGCTCGCCGCACACTATCCGGTCGATGTTCCCCTCGTCGTCCATGTTGAAGACGTGGATCGGCAGCGAGTTGTCCATGCAGAGCGACAGCGCGGTGGAGTCCATCACGCCCAGCCGCTGCTCGATGGCGGCCTGGTGGCTGATCTCGGGTATGAACTCGGCGGCGGGGTCGGTGCGCGGGTCGGCGGTGTAGACGCCCTCGACGCCGTTCTTCCCCATCAGGATCGCCTCGGCGTGGATCTCCAGGGCGCGCAGCGCCGCCGCCGTGTCGGTGGTGAAGAACGGGTTGCCGGTGCCGGCGGCGAAGATCACGACCCGCCCCTTCTCGAGATGGCGCATGGCGCGGCGCCGGATGTAGGGCTCGGCGACTTCGGAGATCGTGATCGCCGACTGCACCCGGGTGACGGCGCCGAGCTTCTCCAGCGCGTCCTGCAGGGCCAGGGCGTTCAGGACCGTGGCCAGCATGCCCATGTAGTCGCCGGTGGCCCGGTCCATCCCGGCCGCCGCGCCCTTGAGACCGCGGTAGATGTTGCCCCCGCCGACCACGATCGCGATCTCCACGCCGCGGTCGGCCACGTGCTTGACCTGGTCGGCGATGGCGGCGATCCGGCCGGCGTCCGCCCCGTACGCGAGGTCGCCCATGAGCGCCTCGCCGGAGAGCTTCAGGAGGACGCGCGAGAAGGCCACCGGTTCGGCCCCCTCCCGAACCGGTTGCATGCGGCCTTCGGCGGTCACTCCTCCCCGACCTGGAAGCGGGCGAACCTCCGGATTACGACGTTCTCGCCCGTGCTCGCCGCGATCTCCGTGCGGAGCTGCTCGAGCGTCTTGCTCTCGTGCTTGTCCTCGTTCACGTGGCGCTGGTTGAGCAGCACGACCTCGTCGAGCCACTTGCGCAGGCGCCCTTCGACGATCTTCTCCTGCACGTTCTCGGGCTTGCCCTCGGCCTCGGAAGCGGCCTGCTCGCGCAGCACGCGCAGCTCTGCGTCCTTGTCCTCCTGCGCCACGTCGTCCTCGGAGACGTAGCGCACGGCCGGTGCGGCGGCCACGTGCAGGGCGACGTCGCGGGCGAACTCCTGGAACTGCTCGTTGCGGGCGACGAAGTCGGTCTCGCAGTTGATCTCGACCAGCACGCCGATCTTGCCGGTGGCGTGGATGTAGCTCGAGACCAGCCCTTCGGACGCGACGCGCCCGCCGCGCTTCGCGGCAGAGGCCTGTCCCTTCACGCGCAGGATCTCGGCGGCGCGCTCGAAGTCGCCGTCTGCCTCCTGGAGGGCACCCTTGGCATCCATGATGCCGGCGCCGGTGCGCTCCCTCAGGGTCTTCACGTCACTCGCGGAGATCGTCATGGCTAGGACTCGTCGTCGGGGTCGAAGGTACGGCGCTCGCGCGGCGCGGCTGCGCCGGCGGCCGCTTCGGCCCGCGTTCCGCTCGGGGTGGCGGGCTCATCGGGGGCGAAGCCTGCCTCCTCGGCCTCACGGCGCGCGCGCTCCTCGGCCTCGCGGCGTTGCTGCTCCTCGGCCTCGCGCAGGGCGCGCTCCTCGGCCTCGCGGCGCTCCTGCTCCTCGCGCTCGCGCCGGGCGGCCTCCTCCTCGGCACGGAACCGCGCGGACCGCTCGCTCACCACGTCGGAGATGGCGTGGATCACGAGCCGGCAGGAGCGGATCGCGTCGTCGTTGCCCGGGATCACGTAGGTGACCGGGTCGGGGTCGCAGTTGGTGTCCACGAGCCCGATGATCGGGATCTTGAGGCGCGTTGCCTCGCGCACGCCGATCGTCTCGGTCTTCATGTCGATCACGACCATGGCGTCGGGCGGGCGCTGCATGTCGGCAACGCCGCCGAGGTTCGTCTCGAGCTTGTCGCGCTCCGCCATGGCGGCGATCCGCTCTCGCACCGGCAGCAGCTCCATCGAGCCGGACTCGGTCCACTCGCGCAGCTCGTGCAGGCGCTTGATGCGCTTCGAGATCGTCTGGAAGTTGGTCAGCAGGCCGCCGAGCCAGCGCTGGTTGACGTAGGGCATGCCGCAGCTCTCGGCGGCCTCGCGGATCGTGTCGCGGGCCTGCTTCTTGGTCCCCACGAACAGGATCGTGCCGCCGCGCCCGGCGAGCTCGCCGGCGAACTCCTGCGCCCTGTGCAGCAGCTGCTCGGTCTTCTGCAGGTCGATGATGTGGATCCCGCCGCGCTCGCCGTGGATGAAGCGGCGCATCTTGGGGTTCCAGCGGCGGGTCTGGTGGCCGAAGTGGACCCCGGCCTCCAGCAGCTCCTTGATGCCTATCTCAGTGGCCAACGAAATGCTCCCTTTTCGGTGTTCTAGCCCCGCCGGCCGCGAAACGGGACCCGGGTCCGTCATCGCCCGGGCAGGGCCGCTCGCGTGTATGCCCGCGGGATCAGGTCATACGGTCGCCGGAGAGGATAGTGGTCCCAGAACTAAAGCGAGGCGGCTTGGAAGCCGCCTCGCTCTATATCTCAGTCCCCGTCTGGCCCTCCGGAGACTGGCTCCCGTATCGCTACGTCGAGCGCGCGACGTAGGTCAACGGGTGGTTTGGACTCGCAATGCTCCATTTCCCCTGTGATCGGGTGCCTAAACATCAACAACGTCGCATGGAGGAACTGGCGCTCCAGCCCCAGCCTGCGCCCGCACCCGAGGCCGCCGTAGCGGGCGTCGCCGCAGACCGGGTGGTCGATCGCGGCGAGGTGGGCGCGAATCTGGTGCGTGCGCCCCGTCTCGAGC
>JBKGUS010000565.1:0-3901 GCA_046462295.1 Thermoleophilaceae bacterium
TCGATCGCGAGCCGAGCGAAGGCCTGCGGCTCCGCCGGCACGCCGCGGGCCACCGTGTCGACGAGCCGGCGCATGCGCGCGAGCTCGCCGACCCCGACGCGGGCGTGGTCGTCGAGCGCGACGCGCGCCTCACGCACCAGATCGGCGCCGGCGCCGGTGATGAGCTCGCCGAGCCGCGAGATGTCGCCGCCGAGCACCGCCATCAGGTCGCCGACCAGCTCGGCGCCCTCCCGCACCGCATCGGCCCAGCCGTCCAGGTCGAGCTCGTCGAGGCCGGCGAAGGCCGCGAGGGCCGGCAGCGCCTCGAGCACCTCGTCGAAGAGCTGCTCCGGGTTCTCGGCCAGCGCGCGCACGCCCGCCAGGGCCTCCCCCACGTCGCCCAGCGCGATCGCGCCCACGTCGCCCTCGAGCACCTCCCGCAGCTCCGGGGAGTCGGCGCTCAGCGTGATCGTCGCGCGCGCGTCGACTATGGCCTGGAGGTCGAGCGCCTGGAGGTCGTCCACGAGCGTCATCGCGCGTAGCGGAGCGTCAGGTCCGCCAGGTCGACGGTGCAGAAGAGATCGCTCGACAGGAGGGGCCTCGCGGGCCCGCGCAGGGCGGCCGCGGGGAGCGGGAGCGTCAGCGCGACCTCGCGCTCGCCGACCGCCACCAGCGTCTCCATGCCGAGCCGGACCGGACGGCCGCCCGGATCCGGGTCGTGCACGGCCATCCGCAGGAGCGGGGCGCCGGACGCGGCCGCGGCCCACAGGAACCGCCCCGCGGTGGCCCGGAGCGCCACGCCGGCGGGACGGTCGACTGGCCCCGTGGCGGGCAGGTCGATCCAGGGCGTGCACAGCGCGTCCGACGCCTCCAGCTCGAGCGTGCCGGGCGGCCCGAGCGGCGTGCCCGGCGGGCCCGCCCCCAGGTCCACGAGCTCGGCCGAGAGCGAGCAGCCCGCGGGTGCGCGCCCGACCGGCGCCACGCGCGCCGGCCCGTGATCGACCAGCGCGGCAGGCGGCAGCGCACGCACGACCGGCAGGTCCCCCACCACCAGGCCGCTCACCGCGCCCGCGCCGGCCGGCGGCGCGTCGCGGACCGCCTCGTGGAGGCGCATCCCGGCGTAGCTCACGGACAGGTCGGCCTGCGCGGTCGCCGGGGTCTCGGCGGCGAGCCCGGGCCCGTCGAGCGCCAGCGGAATCGCCCCGCCATCGAGCGAGTGGCCCAGCACTCCCGGGAAGGTGCGCACGAGCGCGCCGCGGAGGCCGGACACGACCGCGGTCGCGCGCGTGGACGGCCGCCCGCGCAGGCGGAAGGTCACGTCGGGGCCGGATCCCGCGGCGAGGGCCGCCTCGAGGGCGAGGCCCACCGGCACGCGCAGGTCGACGGTCTGCGACGCCGGCATCTCTCCCGGGAAGGCCCAGGCGGCGGCGCCGTCCGGCCCGACCAGCTCGAGGTCGGCGCTGGGCAGCGCCGCGGTGCCCTGGGCGCCGTCCAAGCGGGTCTTGTGGAAGACGAAGCTCTCGGGCACGTCGCCCTGGACCAGCGCCAGGCGCACCTTGGGGGATGCCGGGTCGGGGAGCGTGAGCACCCGGCCGCCGTAGGAGCCGCCGGTGAGCTGCGCCGGGAGGACTCCGCGGGCCCCGAGCGCCGGCAGGACGCACAGCGGCGTCCACTTGCCGCCCACCAGGGTGGACACCGCCAGGCGCAGCGGCGGGTCGTGGCTGCCGAGCGCGTGCGACGAGGCCAGCTCCGAGCCGCCGTCGACCCGCAGGTTCAACAGGGTCAGCGCGCGCAGGCGCTTGCCGCCCGGGACGGTCACCTCGACCTGCGAGCCCGCCGACGCGATCGACAGCGCGCCCAGCGACGTGGTCGCGGTGACCGGGCCCACGGCCAGGCTGCCGCCGTCGAGCTCCGCGCGGGAGGCCCCGGCGGCGGGCGCCCACTGCACCTGGAGCGCATGACCGGGTGGCGAGACGTCCACCCCGCTCGCGGCGTGGACAAGCACCATCTCCTGCGCGACGAGGAACCCCGCCTCCGCGACGTGGGGGACGGCCTGCTGGCTCACCCGCCCACCCCCACTCGGAGCCGCCCGAGCTCCACGCCGAGGGCGCCCTCGCCGTCCTCGAGCGCGACAACGAGCTCGTCCGTGGCGGGCGCGGCCGGCGGCTGGTACTGGAGCGTGGCCACGCCCTCGTCGAGCTCCACGATGCGCGCGCCCTCGGCGCCCGCGTCCCCGCCCAGGAGCCCGCCCGCCCCGGCCTGGCCGCCGGGGCCCCGCAGGGCCACCGCCACGTCGCCGAACGGGAGCGCCGCCGGCGCCTGGCCGTCCCGTAGCCGCAGCGTTCCGGCGGCGCCCACGCGCACCGTGACGGCCACGGGTGCGCCGCCCGCCACGGGGGGCTCGGCCAGCAGGACGTCGATCGGCAGGTTGACCCCTCGGACGCGCACCTCGCCGATCCGCTCGCCGGCCTGGCCGGGCGCGCCGACGGGCCAGAAGATGCCCTCGGCCACCAGCGAGAGCCCCACCCGCTCGTCGGCCGGTGCGCCCGGCGCGAGCGGCGCCGAGGCGTCGAGCACGCGCAGCTCGTGGATCACGAAGCCGGGGTCCGGGGCCCCGCCGGCCAGCGCGGCCCCGCGCAGCACGTCCGAGGCGTCCAGGGCGAAGAGCGCCGCGTCCACGCCGAGCACCTGCTGGCGACGGCCCTGGCCCGAGGCGGCGCGCACCTCGAGCCCCACCGTGCAGCGCAGGCGCACGACCCGCCGGGGCTGCGGAGCGCCGGGGGTGAGCTGGGGCCGCACCCCGCCCACGTCGTCGGCGGGGTGCTCCGCGTGCACCACGCCGAGGAGCACGGCGGGCTGGGCGGGCGGCACGTCCCCGGGGGCCACCCGCACGCGGCCGCCGAAGGGAGCCGGTAGGCGAGCGCCGAGCACGTCGGCCAGCCGCTGCTCGAACTCCGAGATCACCCGCGCCCGATCCTCTCCTCCACGACGCGCTCGGCGATCGCCCGCACCGCCGCCTCGGACGTCGTCTCGATCTGGCGCGAGACGAGGCCCGGGAGGCGGTCCTCGAAGCCGGCCAGCTGATCCGACGCGATGCCGGCCGCGTCCAGCCGCAGCCGCTCGTCGCGCTCCTCCAGCTCGCTCTTGAGGCGCTGCTCGAAGGTCGCCTCGATGGCCTTGGCGCGCTCGTCGATGGTGCCGTTCACGCGCGTCTCGAGCTCGCCGAGCCGCTCGGTGAACCCCGCCTCCACCTCCGAGAATCGCGTGTCGAGCTCCGTCCGCAGCTCCGCCAGCCCGCGCCGCATCCCGGCGTCGACGCCGTCGACGCGGGCGGCCAGCCCGCCGATGCTCGACTCGGCCCGCTCGGTGCGCCCCGCGAGCGCCTCCATCTCGGCCCGGGTGGACTCGAGCGACGCCTCGAGCGGCGCCAGCCGCGTGGGGAGCCGCTCGTCAATGCGCTCGTCGATGCGGGCGTCCATCTCCGCGCGGACGCCCCCGACCTCGGTCTGCATCTCGACGCGCAGGGCGGCGGCGGTGGCGCCCATCTCGGCCCGCAGGCCCGCTGCGGCCTGCTCGAGGGCCGTGCCCATCTGCTGCTGGGCCTCCGCCCGCGCGTCGGCGAGGATCCCCTCCCTCAGGGCGGGCGTGGCGTCCGCGAGCGCCTGCTGCACGCGCCCGTCGAGGTCGGCGAGGCGCTCGTCGGTCCGGGCCTCGATGTCGGCCCGCAGGGTCGCCGAGCTTGCCTCGAGCCTCTCGTCCAGCGAGGCCTGGAGGCGCCCTTCCAGCGCGGTCTCCTGCGCCGGGTCGAGCTCCGCGCGGTGCTCGGCGAGCGCCGCGTCCAGCCGCAGCCGCTCGTCGCGCTCCTCCAGCTCGCTCTTGAGGCGCTGCTCGAAGGTCGCCTCGATGGCCTTGGCGCGCTCGT
>JBKGUS010000566.1:0-3406 GCA_046462295.1 Thermoleophilaceae bacterium
GTGGGAATACGGACACAGCGACGGTCCGTATTCCCACCCGCTCTAGCTACCGCAGCGAGCGGAAGGCTGCCTGGATCTCGCTGGCGAAGAGCGCCGGCTCCTCCCACGCCGCGAAGTGCCCGCCGCGGTCGACCTCGTTGAAGTAGGCGAGGCCGGGGTAGACCGTCTCAACCCAGCTGCGGGGGGAAGCCCAGATCTCGCCGGGGAACGTCGTGAAGCCCACCGGCACGGTGACCGCCGGAGGCGCCTGGCCGCTCGCCAGCGCTGCGGCCAGCGCTCGTGCGTCCTCCCAGTACGACCGGGCCGCCGACGCTGCGGTGCCGGTCAGCCAGTACAGCGTGATGTTGTCGACGATGCTTTCCCGGGTCAGACTGCCCACGGGCTCGCCGTCGACGAAGGCGCGGGAGATCTTGTAGTAGCTGTCAGTGTCGTGGTCGAGCAACCAGGCCGCCAGCGCGACGGGTGAATCCAGAAGGGCGTAGCCGATCGTCTGTGGCCGCGTCGCCATCTCCAGGAAGTAGCCAAAGCCGTCCTGCTTGAAGGTCGCGAGCGCCTCGGCCGCTGCGCGTTCCTGCTCGGATTCCTTGGGCAGGTGATCGCCGATCGCGAGCACGGCCGTGAGCAGGTTCAGGTGGTAGCCGACCAAGCCCTCGACCGCCTGGCGCCCCATCAGGTCCGTGACGAGGGCACCCACGTCGCCGCCCTGGGCGACGTAGCGGGTGTAGCCGAGGCGGTGCATCAGCTCCGCCCACGCGCGTGCGGTGCGGCCTGCGTCCCAGCCGAGCTCGGCCGGCTCGCCCGAAAAGCCGTAGCCAGGCAAGGACGGCAGCACCAGGTGAAATGCGTCCCCGGGGGTACCGCCGTGAGCGGTCGGGTCGGTCAGCGGGCCGATGCTCTCGAGCAGCCCGATCACCGAGCCGGGCCAGCCGTGCGTCATGATCAGCGGCAACGCGTCCTTGTGCTTGGAGCGCACGTGGATGAAGTGGATCTCGACCCCGTCGATCTCGGTCGTGAACTGCGGCAGGGTGTTCAGCCGCGCCTCGATCCGGCCGAAGTCGTAGTCGTTCCCCCAGTACCGGGCGAGCTCCTGGATCGTCGCCAGCTGCACGCCCTGCGACCGATCGTCGACGAGCTCCTTGCTTGGCAGTCGCGTCGCCGCGATGCGCCGGCGGAGGTCGTCGATCTGCTCATCCGCTATGTCGATGCTGAATGTCCGGATGTCTGTTGCGGTGTCGACGGTCGTGTTCATGACTTCTCTCCTTTGCTAGCGCAGCGATCGGAACGTCGCGCGGACGTCTTCTGGGAGCAGCTGCGGCTGTTCCCAGGCCGCGAAGTGCCCGCCCCTGTCGTGCTGGTTGTAGTAGACGAGGTTGGGGTAGGCCTGCTCGGCCCAGCTCCGCGGAACCCGGTAGATCTCGTCCGCGAAGGTGCTCACGCCGACCGGGGTCTTGACGCCCTTGATCGAGATGGGGGGGAGCTTGCTCTCCCAGTACAGCCTCGCCGAGGACACCCCGGTGTTGGTCAGCCAGAAGAGCGTGATGTTGTCGAGGATGTCGTCGCGCGTGAGGTCGCTCGGCCTCTCGAGACGGTCCTCGAGGACCTGCTGGACGAGGCCGGGCTGACCGCTCCCGTCGCCGTGGTCGAGCATGAACGCCGCGAGATCGATCGGCGAGTCCGCCAGGCCGTAGAGCGTCTGCGGACGCGTCCCCATGATGAGGCCGTACGCCGCGTGCGTCGCAAAGAAGGTGCGCAGCTGCTCGTAGGTGCTCAGCTCCTCGTCGGAGAGGCCGGCCGGCGCCGGAGTGCCGATGAAGGACGCGGCGAAGAGGTCCGGCGGAATCACGCCGGCCAGGTTGGTGTGGATGCCGATCAGCTCCGGCGGCGCAGGCTCAGCTGCCGCCGGGTCGGCGCGACCGCCGGCCATCACGTCGACGACGATCGCGCCCCAGTCGCCGCCCTGCCCCGCGAAGCGGTCGTAGCCGAGGCGCTTCATGAGCTCGACGTAGGCCTTGCCGACGTGCACGGGATCCCAGCCCGTCGTGGTCGGCTTGCCGGAGAACCCGTACCCGGGCATCGAGGGGACCACGACATGGAACGCGTCCGACGCGCTCCCGCCGTGCGCGGTCGGATCGGTGAGCGGGCCGATGAGCTTCAGCTGCTCGACGATCGACCCGGGCCAGCCGTGGCAGACGACGATCGGCAACGCGTCCTCGTGCTTCGAGCGGACGTGGATGAAGTGGATGTCCAACCCGTCGATCTCGGTGATGAGGTTCGGGACGGCGTTCAGCCGCGCCTCGCACTTGCGCCAGTCGTACTCGGTCAGCCAATAGCGCGCGAGGTCCTGCATCATCGCCAGCGGCACGCCCTGCGAATCATCCTCGACGGTCTCCTTCTCGGGCAAGCGCGTGGCGGCGATACGCGCACGCAACTCCCTGAGGTCAGCCTCGGGGATCTCGACCGTGAACGGGCGGATTGTGCTGTCTTCGGCCCCTGCGTCGAGCTCCGCGGGAAGCGGGGCGGGACGCGGGGCGGCCGTTGTCTTCTCAGCCATTGCGTCTCCTCTCATCCGTGTAGGGGGACAAACCGCTCGGAACGTCGACGTGGAAGGGGCGTATCTCGATGGCGGTCTGGACAGAGCTGCTCATTGACGACCTCCCTTAGCGAAGCGAGCGCAACCCGGCGCGGACCTCGGAGACGAACAGGTCGGGCTGCTCCCACGCGGCGAAGTGCCCGCCCTTGTCGAGCTTGTTGTAGTGGATGAGATTGGGATAGGCCTGCTCCGCCCAACTCCGCGGCACCTGATAGAGCTCGTCCGGAAAGACGCTGACGGCTACGGGGATGGAGACGCCCTTCGGGTCGAAGAAGCCGAACTTGTTTTCCCGATAGAGACGTCCCGAAGAGATCCCTGTGTTCGTCAACCAGTAGTGGGTGATGTTGTCGAGGATGTCGTCTCGGGTAAGGCCCTCGGCCTGTCCGTCGAAGACGCGTGCGATCAGCGCCAAACTAGTCGCGTCGTGGTCGAGCATCCAGGCGGCCAGGCCGACGGGTGAATCCGCAATTCCGTACAGCGTCTGTGGGTGCGTCGCCAACTGGAGTGCATAGGCCACGTCTGTCGCCCAAAAGTCCTTCAGCTTCTCGTAGAGGCGTGTTTCCTCGTCATCGAGACCGGACGGCGGCGGACCGCCCGACACGACCGCCGCTGTAACGTCGTCTCGAACAGCACCAGGGAAGTTGGTGTGAATCCCGGCCAACCCCGGAGGCGCCTGTGCACCCATCAGATCAACGATTTGCCCGCCCCAATCGCCGCCCTGGGCGACGTAGCGGTCGTATCCCAGGCGCCTCATCAGCTCCGCCCAGGCACGCGCGATGTGGTCAGGGCCCCAGCCGGTGGCGGCCGGCTTGCCTG
>JBKGUS010000567.1:0-8355 GCA_046462295.1 Thermoleophilaceae bacterium
AGCGGGGCGTCAGCCATGGGATCTCCAGTCTCCCGAGGGTCTCGCCGGCGACCCGCTCCGCAAAGCGGATGACGGAGTCGCCGTTGAGGAGCTCGGGGTATATCTGAGCGTTGGAAGCGAGCGCGAGGCCCCGCACGCCAGGCCAGATCGGAGCGAGCGAGGCGCCCGCGCCCAGCGGATGGACGGGCTCGACGAGCTTGGCGCGCTGGACGGTCCAGTCGACCACGTCGTCGTGTGTGAAGGTCGGCGACATGCGCGCGAGCTGCGCGGTGAAGCGCTCGAAAACCGATCGATCGTCCTCGGTCTGCTCGGGCGCGTCGGGCGCGCAGTAGCGCGGCAGGTAGACGAGCCGCAGCCCGTCCGTATGGTCGGTACCGAGCACGTGTGAGGTCTCGACCGCCGTAGTGATCGGCGTGGGCTCCGCGATATTCACCGCGTAGTAGGGCAGCGGCGAGCGTCGCAGCTTCAGGAGCACGCACACGACGCCGAGCCAGCGCTTGGGGTACGGCGCGAGCAGCGGGGTCAGCTCCTCGGGCAGGAGCCGCGCGAGCGCGGGCGGCTGGAGCGTCGGGATCGTGAGGTCGAAGCGCTCGACCTCACCACCGATCCGGACGCCCGTCACGGCGCCGTCCTCCAGCGCAAGGCCCTCGACCGGCGCGCCCGCACGGGCGTCGACTCCGAGCTCGCAAGCCCGCCTCACCACGGCGTCGATCAGCCGCTGGTGGCCGCCGACCAGGTGGCCGAACTGCTCCCCGCCGCCGCTGCCCTTCTCGCGGGCCCCGGACATGCGTCGCGTGCGCGCCCACAGGTAGGTGGCGGGCAGGCCCTCGGGCCGACCCTCGAAGCGGGAGTCGAGGAGCGGCTTCCAGATGCGCTCGTAGAGGCCGCGGCCGCAGTGGCGCACGAGCCACTTCTCGAGCGGAACCTCGTCAAGGTCGCCGTAGCTGCCCCGCAGCTGGCACTGCCCGACGAACCAGGCGAGCCGGGCGCGCTGGAGCGGTGTCAGCGGGGTGAAGCGCAGCAGGTCCGCCGCGCCGTTGAAGTCGTGCAGTCCTCCGTCGATGAAGAAGCCCGCCTGGACGGGCCGGAAGCGCAGCTGGTCGCCCAGCCCGAGCTCCTCGGCGAGGCCCATCATGCGCGTGTCCGCCGGCGTGATGACGTGGTAGAAGCGGTCAACGGTGTGCCCGCCCCACTCCATCTGCCCGGCCAGGCCGCCGAACGTCGGCGCGCGCTCGAGCAGGGTCACGCGGACGCCGGCCTCGGCGAGCCGGAGCGCGAGGACCGAGCCGAGGATCCCGCCCCCGACGATCGCTGCCGATCGCTGCCGCGTCATGCGACGAGCTGGTTCTCGGCCGTGTCCTTGGCCGCGGGCAGGGCGCGCACCGACGCGCCGGTGGCGAGCGGCGAGACCGGCGGCGGCTGGATGCGACCGGCCAGGTGGGCGATCATGACCCGGAAGTAGGCGAGCGCCGTCGGCTTCAGCTTCATCTTCGACTGACCCTTGCGGGTGCTCCAGTCGTTCGTCGTCGGCACCTCGGCGATCCTCGCGCCCGCCGCGTAGAGCTTCAGCAGCAGCTCGACGTTCGCGGCGAAGCCCGGCTCCCGCACCAGCAGGTAGCCGTAGGTGTCGGCCGCGCGCCGCAGCGTGCCCGCGCGGTACACGCGGTAGAGCGACGACAAGGTGTAGAGCTCCTTGAGCCCGCCGAGGTAGCGGAAGGTGCTGGAGACCGACTTCGACAGGGCGATGCGCGGCTTGCTGACGCCGAGCAGCTGCCCGCCCGGCGCGTATACCGAGGCCAGCACCATGTCCGCCCCACGCTCGAAGTGCTCGAGCATCTTCGGCAGGGTGTCGAGATCGGAGGTCGTGTCGGCCTCGATCGTGACGATCGCGTCCTCGTCCGACGCCTCGCTGAGCGCGGCACGGATGCCGCTGTTGATGGCCGCGCCGAGCCCGCTGTTCACCGGATGGCGCACGATCGCGAGATGCATGTCCTCGGCGTGCTCGCGGACGACCTGGGCGGTGCCGTCGGTCGAGCCGTCGTCGACCACGATCACGCGCGCGCCGAGGTCGCGTGCGACCGGGGCCAGGTCGTGCAGAAGGCGCGGGACATTCTCCGCCTCGTTGTAGGCGGGGATGACGAACCTGATCACGCGACGGCCTCCAAGCGGGAAACGGGGGTAGGGATGTCGAGCAGGGTCACGGGGCGCCGCACGGTCGCCGACTCGCGCACGGCCAGCGCGGCGGCGAGGGCGCGCACGCCGTCGTGCGCGCTGACCGGCTCCGGCGTACCGTCGAGGATCGAGCGGGCGAAGGCGCCGAGCTCGGCCAACAGCGGCTCCTCGCGCCGGACCGGCAGCGAGACCGGCTCGCCCGCTCCGGCCACGCACAGCTCCACGGCTTGGCGCGAGTAGTCCACGCGCAGCATTCCTTGGTCGCCCACGAGCGACAGCTCGCGGCGCGGCTCGGGCGTCAGCCAGTTCACGTCGAGCACGCCGAGCACTTCGTGCTCGTCGTCCTCATCGGCGAAGCGCGCGAGGCAGGTCAGCATGTCCTCCTGCGACTCGTGCAGGAAGCGGCCGCCGTCGGCGTACACCTCCACGACCTGGCGGACGAGCAGGTGCTGCATGAGGTCCAGGTCGTGGGTGGCGAGGTCGATCGCCACGCCGGCGTCGCGGATCCGCTTGGGCGAGGGGCCCACCCGCACGGCCCCGGCGCGCAGCACGCGGCCGATCCGGTTCTCCTCGAGGGCGGTGCGCAGGGTCGCCACGACCGGGTTGAAGCGCTCGATGTGGCCGACCATGAGCCTGCGGCCGGCCTGCCGCGCGGCGCCGCGGAGGCGCAGCGCGTCCGGGAGCGTCGTCGCGATCGGCTTCTCGACGAACACGTCGAGACCGGCATCGAGCGCGGCGAGCGCGATCTGCGCATGCAGCTCCGAGGGCGAGGCGATCGAGACCGCGTCGAGTCGCCCGGCCTCCTCCTCGAGGAGCGCGCGCCAGCTCCCGTACTCGGTGGCGGGTACCCCGTTCAGCGCCTGCCCGCGCGCGACCGGGTCGGGGTCGGCGACGGCGACCACGCGCACTGTGTCGAGCCGTCGGTAGGCCTGCACATGGAAAGCACCCATCCGGCCGGTGCCGATGACTGCTACGGCGAGCTGCTCAGGCAAGGGACACCTCCCGGGTCGCGGTGCGAGACATGTACTGCGAGCACAGTGAGGCGATGCGCTCGGCGGCGCGGAAGTCACCGAAGATCGGCGGGTGCTCTCGCGGCCGCTGCCGGTCGAGTGCCGCGCGGAAGTCGTCCGGGTCCACACCGACCACGGTGTTCCAGCCGGTGTCGGTTGTCTCGACCCACTCCGTCTCCTCGCGCAGGGTTATGCAGGGCACACGCCACAGGTACGCCTCGCGCTGCACGCCGCCCGAGTCGGTGGCGATGTATGCGGCGTCGCGCTCGAGCGCGAGCATCTCGCTGTACGTCACGGGCGCGATGAGCTCCACGCCGGCGGGCACCCGGAGGCGCTCCTCGTCGAAGCGACGCCGTGTGCGCGGATGCAGCGGCATGACCACCGGCATCCGCTCGGCCGCCACGGCGAGACAATCGAGCACCGCACGCAGGCGGCCGGCGTCGTCCGTGTTGTAGTTGCGGTGCACCGTCGCCAGCAGGTAGGGCCCGCGCTCCGCCGGGGGCCGCAGACGCGCCCGCGTGGCCTCGAGCACGTCGGCAAGCACGTCGCCGGTCGTGTGGACCGCCCCGCGGACGCCCTCGCCGAGCAGGTTGTCGCAAGCGGCCTCGGTTGGTGCGAAGAGCACGTCGGAGATGCGGTCGGTCTGAACCCGGTTGCGCTCCTCGGGCATGTCCGTTCGGTAGCTCCGCAGGCCGGCCTCGACATGGAACAGGAGCAGGCCTGCACTCTTTGCCGCGCGTGCGCCGGCGAGCGTGGCGTTGGTGTCTCCGCGCACGAGCACCGCGTCGGGGCGCTCCCGCTCGATCACGGCTTCGACCCGGCTCGCCGTCACCGCCAGCTGGGGCCCGTCGGGCATGGAACCGACCTCGAGGTTGTGCTTCGGCACGGGTAGCCGCAGGTCGGCGATCTGGAGCCCCGACATCTCGGGGTCGTAGTGCTGCCCGGTGTGCACGAGGATCTCGTCGACGTGCGGGGCGAGCGCGGCCGACAGCGGGGCGGCCTGGATGATCTCGGGCCGCGCGCCGATGATCGAAAGCAGGCGCGGGCGTTGGTTTTCGAGCGCTGCCATCGCCCAGTCAACGGGGGACGAACGTCGTTCCTTCCGGGTGCAAATTCGCGCCACGTCCGCCGTTGCTAGGACGTGACCGCCGAGCAGTGGGCCGAGGCCCTGACGCACTCCCCGCCAAGACACACGGCGCGCGCCAGCGCCATCGCGCAGAGGGCGTTCGACCTGACGGTGGCGCTCCTTCTGCTGCTGTTCCTGGCGCCGCTGCTGCTGCTGATAGCGCTCGCCGTCCGGATCGACTCCTCCGGTCCGGCGATCTATCGCCAGCGCCGCGTGGGCCTGCGCGGGCGCGAGTTCCTCGTGAACAAGTTCCGCAGCATGCGCTCGGACGCCGACCCTGAGCGCCACCGCGCCTACGTCGAGGAGCTCATCGCGCGCGGCGAGGAGACGGAGTGCTCCTCCACCGGCCTCTACAAGCTCGTCGTCGACGACCGCATCACGCGCGTGGGGCGTGTGCTCCGCAAGTGGAGCCTCGACGAGCTGCCCCAGCTCTGGAACGTAGTGCGGGGCGACATGTCGCTCGTGGGACCTCGCCCGGTCATCCCGTACGAGGTCGAGCGCTACCCGGACTGGTACCACGGGCGCTTCGTTGTGAAGCCCGGCCTGACCGGCTTGTGGCAGGTCAGCGGCCGCAACGAGCACACCTACGAGGAGATGGTGCGGCTCGACATCGAGTACGCCAGGCGCTGCTCGCTGCGCGCCGACATCTTCATCCTGTTGCGCACGGCGTGGGTCGTGCTGCGGCGCCGCGGTGCCGCATGAGTGGTCCCTTTTTCAATCTGGACACCCCTTCGGCCCACTGCCAAGGTGGCCGCAGGCCTGACATGAGGATCCGCCCCAAACGTCGGAGGAGCCGGCTCCGCTGGAGCTTTTTCGTCGTTGTGTCGGTCGCGACGGCCGCGCTGCTCGGGGTGCCGGCGGGTGCCTCGGCGCAGGGAGTCGCCTGCCCGAACTCCAACCCGATCGTCCACGAGAACAACTGCATGGGCGCCGGGACCACGGCCTACCGGCTCGACAACTACGACGACAACATCGGGGGCTTCTCCACCAAGACGAGCTTCGCGCTCGGCGAGAACGTGCCCCTGAAGATCGCACGGAACGCACCGACCTTCCCGGCGACGAGGGTCGACATCAGGGTGTACCGGCTGGGCTACTACGGCGGGATGGCCGCGCGCCACATACCGGCGGCGTCGGCCAACGGGGTGACGGTCAACAACGACTTCACCTGCAACCCGATGGACCCGGTCACCGGCAAGCTCGACTGCGGGAACTGGAACGTCACGTACACGATCCCCGGCTCGGCGCTGCCCGTCACGGGCAACTACGTGGCGAAGCTGCGCACCACGGACACCGGCATCGAGAACTGGATCCACTTCGTCGTCCGTGACGACAACCGGGTGCCCGAGGCCAAGGTCCTGATGATGGTCCCGACCGCGACCTACCAGGCCTACAACAACTGGGGCGGGAAGTCGCTCTACTTCGACAAGCTCGGCGGGGCCAACACGGTCACGGGCACGCAGCGCGCCGCGAAGGTCTCCTTCAACCGCCCGCTCGACAAGGCCGAGTCGGGCCGCGACCGCTTCTTCGGCCCGGACCAGGACATCGTGTACTGGCTCGAGCAGCAGGGCTACGACGTGGCCTACACGGACGAGGTCCAGGGACACGTGGACCCGCTCGAGCTGCGCCAGCACAAGGTCGTCGTCATCGGCGCCCACGCCGAGTATTGGTCCGGCGAGGAGATGGCCGCGTTCAAGGCCGCACGCGACGCCGGCGTCGGGATCGCGAACTTCGGAGCGAACACCGGCTACTGGAAGGTGCGCTACGAGGACGGCGTTCGCACCCTCGTCTGCTACAAGACGGTCCAGGGCGGCGGCAGCGGGTCCAGCGGCGCGCTGAGCGAGAACGACTGGGGCCCCGACGGCCTGAAGAACACCGCCGATGACGCGCTCGGGCTGGACCGCGTGGCCGGCACGGCGGACGACAACCCGCAGAACTCGACGACCACTTTCCGGGACAACGGCGCGCCGAACGGCGACCCGAACGCGCCGCCCGGCGGCCGGGTCGGCCCCGACAACCCGGAGAACTCGCTGTTCGGCACGATGTACGTGGGCGACGACGACAATGTCAACTACCCGTTCCAGGTGCCGGCGACGAACGCGAACGGCGAGTTCTCCGGTGACCGGATCTGGCGCAACACGGGACTCGCCACCAACACGACGACGTCGATCGGCACGATCGTCACCGGGTGGGAGTGGGACGCCGTCCCGACCCAGCCCCAGTACCTGGCACACCAGCCCGCGGGGGTGAGGCGCCTGTCCGACTCGAGCATCTCGGGCGGCTCGCCGAGCTGGCTGCTCGACGAGGGGCGCCAGCGCGCCGACGTCGCGCCGCCCGGCCAGCCGAACAGCGTGCAGGCGGTCAAGTACCGCGCGGCCAGCGGCGCCTGGGTGTTCTCGGCCGGCACGAACCACTGGGGCTACGGGCTGACCAGCGAGAACCGGCTCGCGCAGGCCACCTACAACATGCTCTCCGACATGGCGGTGCAGCCGAGCACCCCGGTCGGGATCACGCTCGACCCGATCGGCAACCTGCCGCCGATCGCCGCCTTCACGATGCCGTCCGACTCCGTGAAGCCGAACGTCCCGATCCAGTTCGACGCCTCGGCATCGAGCGACCCGGACGGGTCGGTCGCGAATTACGCGTGGGACTTCGACGGGAACGGCACCTTCGAGGTGAACGCCGGCTCCAACCCGGTCCGAAGCCACACCTTCACATCAGAGGGCATGTTCGACATTCGCCTGCGCGTGACCGACAACGGCGGGGCGACGGATCTCACCGTGCGCACGCTCGAGGTGATCGAGAACCGCCCGCCGACGGCCGCGGTCACGGCCGCGCCCAACCCGGCGGTCATCACCCAGACCGTCGTCTTCAACGGCTCGGGATCGACGGATCCGGACGGCACGATCGCCAGGTACCAGTGGGACCTCGACGGCAACGGCAGCTACGAGACCGACACCGGCGCCACCTCCACGGCCTCCACCTCCTACCACGCCACCGGGACCGTGACCGCAGGCCTGAGGGTGACCGACAGCGGCGGCAAGACGGCCACGGCCAGCATCCCTATCACGGTCAACGCCGGCGGCATCAGCAACTACGGGGACGCCGTGCTCGACACGCCCGGACTGATCCACTACTGGCGGCTGGGCGAGTCGGCCGGGCCCACCTTCGCCGACTCCAAGGGCACCAGCCCCGCAGCGGCATCCGGCGGCGTGACCTTCGGCGTGCCGCCGGCGCCGCCGTCCGACACCGACGCCGCGGCCCGCTTCGACGGCTCCAACGGAACGGCGCGGGCGACGGTGGGCCTGGCGGACAAGCAGACCATCACCGTCGAGTTCTGGCTGAAGATGAACTCGTATTCCAACAACGACGCCCTGGCGCTCGAGCTCACCGACAACTTCAACAACGTCCCCGGCGGCTTCATCGTCGATCCCAACGCCCCGCAGAACGGCGGCACGTTCGCCGTCGGCATGGGCAACGGCACCGCGCGCAACAACGTCTTCTTCGCGCGTCCGACAGCCGGCGAGTGGCACCACTACGCGATCGTGATGGACCACACCGCACCCGCGGCCCAGCAGATCACCCCGTACGTGGACGGGAGGCCGGTGACCTACACCAAGAACGAGAGCGGCACCGGCGGCGGCTTCGCGAACGCCGCGCTCCACTTCATGTCGCGCGGCGGCACGTCGCTGTTCAACGGAGGCGACCTCGACGACGTCGCGATCTACGACCGCGCTCTCAGTCAGGCGACGATCGACGAGCACTTCCAGAGCTACGGCACGAACCGCCGGCCGATCGCACGCTTCACCATGACCCCGAACCCGGTCAAGGTCGGGACGACGGTCACCTTCAACGGCTCGACCTCGAGCGACCCTGACGGATCGATCACGCGCTACCAGTGGGATCTCGACGGCAACGGGACCTACGAGGTGGACTCGGGCTCCAACCCGCAGGTCACGCGCAGCTACTCGGCAGAGGGCGTCGTGGACGTACGCCTGAGAGTCACGGACACCGGCTTCGGGGCGGACACCGAAACCAAGGCGCTTGAGG
>JBKGUS010000568.1:0-7725 GCA_046462295.1 Thermoleophilaceae bacterium
CGGCCGGGCGCGCACGCCGCGGATCCCGCCGCTGCTGAACCGCGGTCGGCCGGCGCGCTTCAACCGCTGGGTGCGCCGGATCGGGGATGGCCGACCGGCCTTCTGGATGAAAGCACCTGCTGCTGCCCCACATCCCCTACATGTACCTCCCCTCGGGCGCGCGCACGCGCCCCGGCCCCCGCGACCCGCTGCCCGGGATGACCACCACGCCGGGCTTCCACGACGAGTACCTGACGCGCCACAACGAGCAGCGCTATCTGCTCCAGCTCGGCTACACCGACCGCCTGCTCGGGCGGCTTCTACGGCGGCTGAAGCGCACAGGCATCTACGACGAGACGCTGATCGTCGTGGTGGCGGATCACGGCTACCTGTGGCGCTCGGGAGTCCCGACGCGCCGCCGCGCCGTCGCAGGCACCGCCCACGAGCTCTCGCCGGTGCCGTTCATCGTCAAGAAGCCGGTCCAGCGGCGCGGCCGGGTGAGCGACGCGTTCGCGCGGACGCTCGACGTGCCGTCGACGATCGCCGACGTGCTCGGCGTGCGGCTTGGCTACCGCGACGACGGACGCTCGGCCTACAGCCGCGCGGCGCGGCGCACCCGCCGGGTCACGTTCCCCACGCGTGACTTCGACGCCGTGGTCACGGTCCCCGGCAAGCGCTGGCTCGCGCAGCGTCGCCGCGTCGTGCGGAGGCGGCTGCGCCAGTTCGGGTCCGGCGATCTCGCCTCGCTGTACACGGGGATCGGGCCGAACCGGGAGTTGATCGGGCGCGACGTGGGCGGCGTCGCGCGCGTGGCCGGCGGCGCGCGCCGCGGCACGATCGCGCGCGGCGGGCTGTTCTCGAACGTGCGCCGGAGTTCCGGCGTAGTGCCGACCCAGATCGCCGGGTCGCTCGAAGGCGGCTCGGGCGAGCCGCGCGACCTGGCCGTGGCGGTGAACGGGGAGATCGCCGCCGTGGGACGCTCGTTCCGGCTGGCCGGCAGGGCGAGCGAGAGCTTTGCCTTCATGGTTCCCGAGGAAGCGCTGCGCGACGGGCACAACACCGTTGAGGTGTTCGAGGTCGCGGGCGGCCGGCGCCTGCGCCTGCTGGCGCGGCGCTAGACGGCGAGCGCCTCCAGCACGAGGTCGTCATGCGTCTTCGGCGACACCTTGGGGAACGCCTTCGCCACCGTCCCGTCAGCGTCGATGATGTAGGTCGAGCGCTCGACGCCCCAGCGCTTCTTGCCGTACATGTCCTTCTCGACCCAGACGCCGTATCGCTCGGACACGGAGTGGTCCTCGTCGGCCAGCAGCGTGAAGTTCAGCGACTGCCCGCCGTGGAACTTCTTGATCGCGTCGACGGGGTCGGGCGAGACGCCCACCACCACGGCGCCGGCGGCCGCGTAGTCGGCGGCGCGGTCGCGGATGCCGCAGGCCTGCGTGGTGCAGCCCGGCGTGTCGGCGCGCGGATAGAAGTAGAGGACCAGCGTCCTGCCCGCGAAGTCGCTCAGCGAGACCTCGCGCCCGTCCTGGTCAGGCAGGGTGAAGTCGGGCGCCTTTTTTCCTTCTTCGATCAATCTGGCTCCTTGTCTTAGATTGGGCCATGTGCGCACGCCGGCCGTCGCTCTGGTCCTGATCGCCATCGGCGCGACGGTGGCGTTCGCGGTCGATGCGAACGATGACGATTCGTCCGCTCCGGAGGCGCTCCCGCCGATCGTAGTCGTCGTCCTCGACGAGTTCCCCACCGAGTCCCTCACCACGCCGAGTGGCCGCATCGACGCCGCGCGCTATCCGAACTTCGCGGCCCTCGCCCGCACCTCTACCTGGTTCCGCAATGGCTACACGGTCTTCGACTCGACCTTCAAGGCGCTGCCCTCGATCCTCGACGGGCGCATGCCCATGGACAGGACCGCGGCTGACGTGCGCAGCCACCAGCCGAGCGTCTACCACCTGCTGCACCGGCTCGGGTACGACATCGTCAAGGTCGAGTCCGCGTCGGCGGTCTGCCCGCCGTGGATCTGCGAGGGGACCCGCACCCGGCGTCCCGGGGTGCTGCCGCGGCTGGCCGGGAGCGGGCGCCCCGCGCGGCTCCACAGGTGGATCGGCGCCATCCGCGACCGCGGCCGCCCGACCTTCTACTTCCACCATGCGCTGCTGCCACACGAGCCCTGGCTCTACCTGCCCTCGGGACACGCGAGCCGGCCGCCGGGCGTGGAGCCGATCACCGCGATCAACAAGCCGCCGAGCTGGCACGACCCGGGCGTGACCGACCACAACCACCTGCGCCATCTGCTTCAGGTCGGCTACACCGACCTGGAGCTCGGCCGGGTGATGCGGCGACTGCGCAGGACCGGGCTGTTTGATCGCGCGCTGCTCGTGGTGATGGCCGACCACGGCTACTCCTTTGAGCTGGGAGTGAAGAGCCGCCGGCAGGTGTCGGAGCGCAACATCGACGAGATCGCGCCCGTGCCGTTCTTCGTCAAGACGCCCGGGCAGACGATGGGCAGGGTGGACCACAGCCCGATCCGCAACGTCGACCTGCTCCCGACCATCGCCGACGTGCTCGGCGTCCGCACGCCGCGGCAGGCCGACGGCCACTCGGCGTTCGCCGCCATGACGCAGGCGCGCGAGCACGTGAGCATGATGCGGCGCGACTTCAGCCGGCTTGTGTCGGTGGGACTCGAGGAGTGGGTGCGGAGGCGGGCGGCGCTGCGGCGCTGGCGCGCCCGGAAGTTCGGCACGGGGGCGCAGAGCGAGCGGGCCTTCGGGGACCCGTGGGCCATGGCCTACCGGATCGGCCCGCACCGCGAGCTGCTGGGCGACCGGGTCAGGGCGTCCGCGCGCGCGGTCCAGACGCGCGGCGTGCTGGTCAGGCCGGGGCTGCTGAACCGGGTCGACCCGCGCGGTCCGGTCGTGCCCACGCGCGTGATGGGCAGGATCGAGGGCGGTCGGCCAGGCACGGAGCGGGACCTCGCCGTCGCGGTCAACGGCCGCGTGTGGGCGGTCGGCCGGAGCTTCCACCTGCGGGGCCGCCCGCGCGAGCTGTTCTCTCTGATCTTCCCCGAGCGCGCGCTGCATCGCGGGGACAACCGGCTGCAGCTGCTCGAGGTGGAACCGGACGGGGAGCTGGTTTCGCTGGCTGAGGTATAGGAAACCGAGCGCAGCGGGCCGAGCCCGCTGCTTCGCGGCCTAGGGATCGATCTCGTTCGGCTTCGCGCTCGGGTCGCGCACGATCCGGGTGGGGTCCTCGTTCGTGTCCACGAGGAAGCAGGCGAAGCTCTCCCTGTCGTCGCGCGCGATGCAGATCCGGAAGAAGCCGTCCGCCAGCCGCGCGGCGTGCGCCGTCTCCTCGTTGCGGATGAGCTCGGGGTCGCCGCTCTCCTGGATGTGGGCGTGGATCGCGCGTGCGGCCTCCTCCTTGGCGTCGGTCTCCGCGATCACCGTCGGACGCGCGGCGAGGCCCGCGGCCAGCACGCCGAACACGCTCGCCACGAGGAGGCCGGTGCCGATCCGGTCCGACAGCACCTCGAGCTGCGCCTTCGGCGGCGCCGCGGGCTCCGCCGCCGGGCGGCGCTTCCACACGCGCCGGGCGAGCCAGGGACCAAGCGCCCCGATCAGCACCAGGTTGCCGAAGGTCGCGAGCAGGACCGCGGGGATGAGGTCGATGCCCGTGCGGACCGGCGGGAGCAGGTGCAGCAGGACGCCGTCCAGCAGCGTGACGGCCACGAACGTGGGCCACATCCAAGCCCCGCGCAGCCGCCACCGCACGCGTGCCGGCCAGAAGCGCTGCTCGGGTTCCACTACGTGCAGGGTAGCCTTGGAGGGGTGGCGGAACTGTGGGTCGCTCAGCTGGGCGAGGTGCCCTACCTTGAGGCGTTCGAGCTACAGCGGCGCCTGCGCGACCGGCGCGCCGCGGGCGAGCTGCCGGACGTGCTGCTCGCGCTGGAGCACCCGCCCGTCTACACGAAGGGCAAGCGCACGGAGCCCGGCGATCTGCCGATGGGCGAGGAGTGGTACCGGGCCCAGGGCATCGAGGTCTGCGACACCGACCGGGGCGGCCGCGTGACCTACCACGGTCCGGGCCAGCTGGTGGCCTATCCGATCATGGCGGTCGAGCGCGTTGCCGACTTCGTGCACTCGATGGAGGACGCGATGGTGGCGGCGCTGGCCGACGAGGGCATCGCGGCCGAGCCACGCGACACCCCGTTCACCGGCGTCTGGGCCGGGGACCGCAAGATCGGGTCGATCGGCGTGCGGGTGCGCGAGGGCGTCTCGATGCACGGGCTCGCCGTGAACGTCGACAACGACCTCCAACCGTTCGAGTGGATCGTGCCGTGCGGGATCGACCACGTGCGGGTGACGTCCGTCTCGCGCGAGACCGGGCGAGCGGGCTCGCTGCCGTGCTTCCGCAAGCGGATGGCGTACCGGTTCGCCGAGGCGTTCGGGCGGCGGCAGCGGCTGGTGTCGCTCCCGCGGCTGCTCGAGCACGAGGCGCCGGGGGACCGCCTGCCCGCGGGGGTGCCGGCGTGAGCACCCGTTCCCGGGCCAACCCGGGCGGCGCCCGCGTGCTCGACATGGGCGAGGTGCGCCCGTTCCGCGATCGCAAGCCGGCCTGGTTCAAGCGGCCGGCGCCCGGCGGCCCGAAGTACCGCGAGCTGCGGGGGATGATCGAGGGCGAGGGGCTGCACACGGTCTGCCAGGAGGCGGCCTGCCCGAACATCGGCGACTGCTGGGAGCGCGGCACCGCGACCTTCATGATCCTCGGCGACACCTGCACGCGGCGCTGCGGGTTCTGCAACGTCAAGACCGGCAAGCCGACCCACAACGACCCGCTCGAGCCGCTGCGGGTGGCGCAGTCGGTGCGGAAGATGGGGTTGCGCCATGCGGTGATCACGAGCGTCGATCGCGACGACCTGCCGGATCTCGGGTCGACGGCGTTCGTCGGCGTGATCCGCTCGATCCGGCGGCTGGCCCCGGGCTGCAAGGTCGAGGTGCTTACACCGGACTTCCGTGGCGAGGAGATGCCGCTGGCGCGGGTGATCGCGGAGCGGCCGGACGTGTTCAACCACAACGTCGAGACGGTGCCGCGGCTGTATCCGCTGGCGCGCCGCGGCTCGCGCTTCCTGCGCTCGTGCCGGGTGCTTCGCAACGCGAAGGAGCTGGCCGGCGACGAGGTGGTCACGAAGTCGGGCCTGATGACGGGGCTCGGCGAGTCGAAGGAGGAGCTGCTCGACGCCTTCGGCGTGCTGCGTGAGCACGGCGTTCAGGTGCTGACCGTGGGGCAGTACCTGCGTCCGACGCGCGACCACCTGCCGGTGGTGCGCTACTGGCATCCCGAGGAGTTCGCCGAGCTGGAGCGCGAGGCGTACGCGATGGGGTTCGATTCGGTGGCCGCCGGCCCGCTCGTGCGGTCGAGCTACCACGCCGAGCAGACGCTGGCGCAGGCTGCCTCGGATCGGTGAAGTCCTTGTCCCGGGCGATCCTCGCCGGGGCATGCGCTGTCGTCGTGGGCCTCGCGGCCGGCCGGCAACCTCACCGACGCGGAGCGCTACGACCCGCGCCGCCGGGTCTGGCAGTCGCTGCCGCCGCTGCGTGTGGCGCGCGGCGGGATCGCCTCGGCGCGGCTGAGCGACGGGCGCATCGTGGTCTTCGGCGGTGAGCGGCTCGAGCCCGGCGGCACGACGATCGCCGAGGTCGAGCTGTTCGACCCGCGCCGGCGCCGCTGGAGCTCGCTGCCCGACCTGCGCACGCCGCGGCACGGGCTGGGCGGCGCGGCGCTCGGCCGGCGGGTCTACGCGATCCAGGGCGGGCCGACGCCCGGCTTCGACTTCTCGAACGCGATCGAGTACCTGGACGTGCCGCGGCGCCGCTAGGGCGCCAACCGCTCCAGCACGGTCCCGTCGCCGGCGACGGCGACCACGGTGGGCACCACGGCCACGCCGTACTTGCGGGCGAGCTCGGGGCTGCGGGACACGTCGATCTCCGCGTGCGGGCGGCCCTCGCTCTCGAGCCGCCGCTCCCACTCCCGGCACTCCGAGCAGAGGGGATGGGTGAACTGCACCACGCCCGCGCCGTCGAGCGGCACGTCGCCCGGGTCTATGCGCGCCACATGCCGGGCCGCGATGCCCCGTAGCCGCGCCGAGAGCTTGTAGGCCTCGCAGCCCATGCAGAGGCCGGTGGTGGCGGCCAGCAGCGCCAACGCGGCGACGATCAGCGTCAGCGTCCAGCCGAGGACGGGCACGCCGGCCAGGAAGGCGACGGTCGCGCCGCCCAGGAACGCGACCCCGACCATGTTCGCGAACCTCGGGGGACGCGAGTCCTCGATCGGCCCCTCCCCGAAGCGCGGCTGGATCACCTCGAAATAGAGCAGGCAGGGCAGGCAGTAGCGGCGGCCGAACGTGAGGCCGATCGCGAGCTGCGCCGCCAGCACGCCCGGGAGCCACTCGAGATCGAGGGGGAACGCGAGCAGCGCCAGGACCCCGATCACCGCCTGGTTCGTACGGGGAGCACGGGCGTCGATGACGTCTGTGTCCTCGTACGGATGCGCCGTCCTGCCCGCCACCCTTCAGGCATTATGACCGCCAGGCGCCTTGATCCCACTGAAGGACGACATCCCCACGCGGCGGTTTCCCGTGCTGACCGTGGCGATCATCGCGATCTGCTGCGCCGCCTACTTCCTCTTCGAGCGAGGGCTCTGGGATCTGGGCGTCACGGGCAACGAGCGCGTGTTCGAGTTCGGGGCCATCCCGTACGAGGTCACCCATCCGGGCGACGGCTGCGACGTGACCGCGGACGGGAGCGTCGTCTGCGAGGGCCAGGCGGGCGTCGCAGGGACCGCACCCGCGCAGGCCCCATGGTGGATCACGGTCTTCTCCTCGATGTTCCTCCACGGGAGCCTGCTGCACCTGGCGGGGAACATGCTGTTCCTCTGGATCTTCGGGAACAACATCGAGGATTCGATGGGACGCGTCCGGTTCGTCGTCTTCTATCTGCTGGGTGGGCTGGCCGCGCTCGCGCTGCAGATCGTCACGGACCCCGACTCCACGATCCCCACGGTCGGGGCGAGCGGGGCGATCGCCGCTGTGCTCGGCGGCTATGCGCTCCTCTATCCCCGCGCACGCGTGATAACGCTGATCTTCATCATCATCATCTTCACCGTCGTCGAACTGCCGGCCCTGCTCGTGCTGGGCTTCTGGTTCCTCCTGCAGCTGCTGCCGGCGTTCAGCGAGCCGGTGGAGGGCGGGGGCGTCGCGTACTTCGCTCACATCGGCGGGTTCCTGTTCGGGATGCTGGTGATCAAGCTGTTCGCCAACAAGATCCACGACGACTACGAGGCGAGTCACCGCCTCCCCGTGTACTGATGGGCCGCGCGTTCGTGCTGCTGGGCAGCCTGGGGATCATCTCGCTGCTCGCGTTCCTCACCGTCACGGTGGCGATTGAGGAAGGCGTGGACATCCTTGTGGTCGTCTCCCTGATCGTGCTTGTGCTGCTGGCGTTCGGTGTGCTGGGCGCGCTGACCACTCCGCCCTCGGATGGCTAAGCGCGGTCCGCCACCGGTGCCCGGGCCGGGCCCGCTGCCCGCGCCGCAGCCGTTCCCGTCTCGGGCTTCTCGGCGCCGCCGCCGGCGCGGGCGGATGCCGCACCTGCTGGCCACGCTGGCGCTGCTGGTGGCGCCGATCGGGGTGGCGGCGGCCGCCTACGTGGGGCTCGGCGGCGCGGAGGACGGCCGCGGCGCGCCGGTCGTTCCAAT
>JBKGUS010000569.1:0-5512 GCA_046462295.1 Thermoleophilaceae bacterium
ATGAAATCGACGTCGCTGAGGTCCACCACGAGCGACCGCAGCGCCTCCTGAACGGCCGCGTTCAGGACGCCGATGAGGCGGGAGGCGCTCGCGATGTCGAGTTCCCCCTCGACCAACACCAGTTCGACGCCCTCGGCGGACGTGCGCTCGACGGCAAGAGGCTGCACGGCAGCGCCACCCTATCCGATTCTGCAGGTAGCGTCTTGGGTTGATGGAGTTCTCCGAGTACCAGCAACTGTCGCGTCGGACCGCGACGTACCCACGCGCGGGCGAGGACATGACCTATCCGGCGCTGGGCCTGTGCGGAGAGGCAGGCGAGGTCGCCGAGAAGGTGAAGAAGACGATCCGCGACGACGGCGGCGTGCTCGGCGACGAGCGGCGCGAGGCGCTGGCGCGCGAGCTCGGCGACGTGCTCTGGTACCTGTCGCAGCTGGCCACCGAGGCAGGCCTCGATCTCGAGGCGATTGCCGCCGAGAACCTCGACAAGCTCTTCTCACGCCAGGAGCGCGGCGTGCTCCGCGGCAGCGGGGACGACCGCTAGCCGCCGGCGCCGTTCTCCTGGAACCGCTCGAAGCGGGGCGCGGCCGCGGCCGGCACGCGTGCCCGCACCCGGACCCCCTCCGCCGTGTCGGTCCGTTCGAGTTCGCCCGCCAGGTCGTGCAGCTCGGAGAGCGTCCCGCCCTCCTCGTAGGGCAGCAGCAGGTCCATCGGGCGCAGGGTGGCCAGGAAGCGCGCCTCGATCGCCTCGCGCAGCTCGTCCAGTCCCTCGCCGGTCACCGCCGACACCTGCACCGCGCCGGGGCGCCGGAACGAGAGCTCGCGGCGACGCTCGTCGTCGAGCAGATCCGTCTTGTTGAGAGCGAGCAGCCGCGGGCGCTCCCCGGCGCCGATCTCGTCGAGCACCTCGTCGACCGCGGCGAGCATCTCGTGCAGGTCGTCCTCCGGCACCGAGGCGTCGGCCACGTGCACGATCAGGTCCGCGCCCATCGCCTCCTCGAGCGTCGCGGAGAAGGCGTCCACCAGCGCGTGCGGGAGCTTGCGGATGAAGCCGACGGTGTCGGTCAGCAGGTAGGTGCGGCCGCCGACCTCGAACGAGCGCGTGGTGGGATCGAGCGTGTGGAAGAGACGGTCGCGCACGCCCACCTGGGCGCCCGTGAGTGCGTTGAGCAGCGTCGACTTCCCGGCATTCGTGTAGCCGGCCAGCGCCACCGTCGGGAGGGCGGCCCGCTCGCGCTCGCGGCGCATCGTGTCGCGCGTTTCCTTCGTGTTCCGGAGGCGGCGCCGGCGCGCCGAGATTCGATAGCGCGCCAGGCGGCGGTCGGTCTCGATCTGCGACTCGCCCGGGCCCCTCGTGCCGATGCCGCCGTCCATACGGCCGGCGCCGAGCCGCTCGAGGTGGGTCCACAGGCCGCGCATGCGCGCGAGGTTGTACTCAAGCTGGGCCAGCTCGACCTGGAGCTTGCCCTCGGCCGAGTGGGCGTGGTCGGCGAAGATGTCGAGGATGATCGCCGTGCGGTCGATCACCGGCGTATCGAGCGCCTGCTCGAGGTTGCGCTCCTGGCGCGGCTTCAGCTCGTCGTCGCAGGCGACCAGGTTGGCGCCGGACTCCGCGATCGCCTCCTTCAGCTCGGCCAGCTTGCCGCGACCGAAGTAGCGGTCGGGATCGGGCTCCGGCCGGCGCTGCGACATCTCGCCGGACACGGCCACGCCGGCGGTGCGCAGCAGCTCCTTCAGCTCGCCGAGGTCCTGCTCGTTCGGGCCGGCGGCGATGCAGAAGGCCCGCTGGCGCGCACGCGGGTTTCTGACTCCTTCCACCCTCTCCAGTCTAGGCGTCCGGAAGCCGCAACCTCTCGACCGGCGGCAGCACGCCTTCGCGTGGGAACTCGTGCGGGATCGAGGAACCCGGCAGCACCACGACGGCCTCGTCTGGGTCCCCCAGCCACGAGGCGTGTCCAACCGCGTAGCGGTGCGCGCACAGGGCGCAGGCCGCCGCGTCCAGCTCGTCGATGCGGCGGTGCCAGAGGTCGCCGCCGTCGTCCGTCACGTGGTCGCCCTCGAGCTCCTCGATCCGCATTTGGATGCCGAGCGGGTGGCGCCGCGCCGGCAGGCGACGCCGCTGGAGGGCGCAGAAGACGCCGTCGGCGTTCGTCTCGAACAGCGGGTAGTCGTGGTACGACCCCTCCCCCACCTGGCCCTCGCGCTCGTCCGCGTCCGGCTCAAACGCGGGCAGGTCGCCGAGCAGCCCCGCCAGCTCCTGTGCCTGCGGCTCCGCGGGCTGCGGGCCGACGCCGCGGCGGGCGAGCAGCGCGTCGCAGTCACGCCGCGGCCGCCCCTCGACCGGGCCTCCCAACGGCGCCCCCACGCCCACCACCACGTCGCCCAGGGAGCGCAGCTCGGCCGCCACCTGGGCCGCCGAGCCGGGCTCGAAGAACATCGCGCTCAGCCGCACGGGCGGCTCGGGCGTGCGGACCTCCTCGAGCATCGCGAGCTGGAGGGCGTTCTGCGTCGGGACCACACCGCAGTACTTCATCGGCTCAGGCTGCCACGCAGACGCTCCACCGCCTCCTGCAGGCGCTCGTCGGCGATCGTCAGCGAGATCCGGAAGAAACCCTCGCCGTTCGGTCCGTAGGCGCTGCCCGGGGAGATCACCACGGCCGACTCCTCGAGCACCATCTCGCAGTAAGAGGCCGAGGTGTGGCCGTCCGGCACCGGCGCCCAGACGTAGATCGTGCCCTTCGGCGGGGTGACGTCCACGCCGATCTCGTGCAGGGCGTCGCAGACCAGGTCGCGGCGGCGGGCGTAGATGTCCGTCATCCCCGGCGGTGGCCCGGCGTCGAGCGCCGCCGCGGCGGCGAGCTGGACCGCCTCGAAGACGCCCGAGTCGATGTTGGTCTTGAGGCGCCAGTAGGCGCTCACGGCGTCCGTGTTGCCCACGATCGCCGCGGTGCGCCAGCCGGTCATGTTCCAGCCCTTCGATAGCGAGAACACCTCCACCCCGACCTCCTTCGCCCCCGGCGTGGCCAGGAACGAGGGCGCCACGTAGCCGTCGTAGGTCGTCTCGGTGTAGGAGGCGTCGTGCACGATCAGCACGTCGTGCTCGCGCCCGAACTCGACAGCGCGTTCGAACAGCCCGTCGGGGACCACGGCGCCGGTCGGGTTGTTGGGGTAGTTGAGGTAGAGCAGCCGGGCGCGTCGCGCCACCTCGCCGCCGATCGCGTCGAGGTCCGGGGCGAACCCGAGCTCCGGGATGAGCGGCATCAGCACCGCCTCCGCGCCGGCCAGCAGCGGACCGCCGGTGTAGACCGGGTAGCCGGGGTCGGCGGCGAGTGCGATGGAGTCGGGATCGAGGAATGCGAGGTTGAGGTTGAAGACACACTCCTTCGCCCCCAGTGCGGGCACGATCTCGGCAGCCGGGTCGAGCGTCACGCCGAAGCGGCGCTCGTAGAAGCGGGCGAACGCCTCGCGGAGCTCCGGCCGGCCGCGGTTCGACGGGTACCGGTGGGTGCCCGGGTCCTGCGCCGCCGCTGCGAGCGCCTCGACCACGTTCTCCGGCGTAGGCGTGTCGGGATCGCCGATCCCGAGGGAGATGACATCGACGCCGGCCGCCTTCTTCTCGGAGACCTTGCGCTCGAGCTCGGCGAACAGGTAGGGCGGAAGGCGATCCAATCGGGAGGCCGGAAGCACCCGGCTCGTGCCCGGCCGCAAGCGCTCGGCTCGGCCGAGTGCGCGCGGTTCCTTCTCCGGCTCGGTTTGGTCACTCGGTTGCATTCAACTCCTCGATCAGGGCTTGGCTGAGCTCTCCCCGGTAGACCGGCTTGGCCCACCCCGTGAGGCTCACGTGCATGTCCTCCCCCACCTCGACCTCGAGCCGGCCGCCGGCCATCTCGACCCTCACCGGGCTGTCGGCGCCGCGCAGCACCGCCGCCACCGCCGCTCCGGTCGCGCCCGTTCCGGAGGCCATCGTCTCCCCCACGCCGCGCTCGAAGATGCGGGCGTGGATCTCGGCGGGGCCGGTCCGGTGCCAGAAGGACACGTTCGTGCGGTTCGGGAACTGCGGGTCGCGCTCGATGTCGCGGCCGATGTGCGCCAGCGGCAGGTCGTCGAGGGCCTCGTCGACCTCGATCGTGCACTGCGGGTTGCCGACCTGTACGAACTGGAAGCGGAACTCACGCCCGGCGGCGGTGACCGTGCCGGCGCCGTCCTCGCCGCCGGCCGGAAAGTCGGCCTCGGAGCGGAGCCGCGCGCGGCCCATGTCCATCGTGCAGAGGTCGCCGTCGATGCGCGGCCGGATCTCGCCCGCGGCGGTGCGGACGGAGAAGCTGTCGGTGTCGACCCAGCCGTTGCGGCGCAGGTACATGACCGCCTGGCGCACCCCGTTGCCCGACAGCTCCGCCTCCGAGCCGTCGGGGTTGTAGATCACCACCTCGGCCACGAAGCCACGTTCCTCGGTCTCCCGCAGCAGCAGGATGCCGTCGGAGCTCACCCCGGTGTGCGGCGCGCAGATGCGCCGGATCCGCTCAGAGGTGAGCTCGAACGGGAGGTCCTTCTCCTCGACGATGACGTAGTCGTTGCCGAGCGCCTGCCACTTCTCGAAGCGCACGGCGCATGAGGCTATCTACGACGCGTTTTCCGATGGCCGCTGAACTCGATCACCTGCTGGATCCCGCTCGGGCGGTTCGTGTAGCGCATCGTGTACGGCAGCAGCCCCGGCAGGAACGTGATCCGCTCGCGGTTCGCGTCCGCGCGCCAGGCGTTCGGGTCCGGCCCCTGGGCCAGCTCGAGCTCGGCGCCGGCGGCGTCCACCGCCGCCCACAGGTCGGCACGGCAGACGTTCGCGTCGCCGCCGCCGCAGTAGCGGTTGCGGAGCGGCCCGCGGACCGGCCGGCCCAGCAGCGTGCGCAGGTCCTTGCTCATGTACATGTGCCAGCCGCTGAACATCCCGCCCGGCGGCAGGTCGAAGCGACGGTGCAGCGTGTCGTTGAGCTGGTCCGCGAGCGCCTGCCCGAGCACCGGCCGCATCGCCGCGTCGGCCAGCTTCGGCCAGGCGGTGTCCATCACCGCGGCGCCGGGGTGGTCGATCCTGCCGTCGCCGTCGCGGTCGAGCCGGCTGCCGCCCTGCGCCCGCCAGTCCTCCATCAGCTCGAGCATCCGCATCGCGCGCGCGCTCGGCGCCGGGGCGCCGCGCAGGAACTCGGCGAGGAGCGGCACGAACGTCATCGTCCGCACGTCCTGCGTGGCGGCCGCGTTCATGGCTCCCGTGAGCGTGGCGAGGCTGTGCCGGCGCACCTTGGCGGTGTTCTGGTTCAACAGGTCCACGCGGCCGAGCGGGCCGTAGGCCCACTGGTCGTCGGCCGCCGGGAAGCCGCGGGCGGGCTTGTTGTTCCAGTTGTTCAGGACACCCCGGCTGAGGATGGCCTGCGGGTGGTCCTTGTGACGTAGGAAGCCGCGCCATTCGAACCGGCCGCGACCGTCGGTCGGGAGGCCCGAGTCCACGCCGGGTGCCCGCATCGGC
>JBKGUS010000570.1:0-10893 GCA_046462295.1 Thermoleophilaceae bacterium
GGCCGGCCCGATGCTCGGGGGCCGGCCGCCTTCTCAGCGACCGACCCTTGCCCGCTACTTACTGGAGTGGTGACGAGGAGAAGTCTCATTCGGGGTCCTCGCTCTCGGTCCAGCGCCGGAACTCGGCAGGGTGAACTCGGAGCTGGGCCCCAACGTGGACGGCGCGAAGCTCGCCGCGGCCGATCTCTCGCCGCACGGTCGAGCGCGACACCTTCGCCAGCTCCGCAACCTCGTCCAAGGTCAGGAGCGCAGTGGGTGGTGCTGGTGCGGCCTGAGTAGCCATGCACCTCAGCGTGCCACCCGCCTGTTACGGGTTCCGCTCGGGACACGCTCGGGACACAACGGACTCGATCCCGCATTGCAAAGCGGAACCGAACCCTTTGTCACTGCGCAGCGTAGCGCCTGCTTGGCTCTGTTATGCGGGTGCGAGTAGGTCTGAGCGCTACGGGATACTGGGCGGGCGATGTCGCAAGACGACCTGGCGACGAGCTTCCGGCGCGCGATGGAGGCCTATAGCCGTGGCGACTATGAAGCGGCGGTTGTCGGCTTTGACCCAGACATCGAGTGGAGCGTCCACGCGAGCCTCGCACCTGACGCGACGACCTACCACGGGCGTGAGGGCGTGAAGCGGTTCTGGGAGACCTGGGCGGAGGCGATCAGCGATGTGGCGCTGGAGATCGAGGAGTGCCGCTGCGTGGGGGAGAATCGGGTCCTCGCTATCACCCGGGCACATGGAACGGGAGCGGGCAGCGGCGCGCCCGTCGCGTCTGGGCGTTTCGCACAGATCGTCGACTTCCGGGACGGCCGCGTCATACGAGTCCGGTTGTACGGCGGCGTCGCGGCTGCGCTTGAAGCCGCTGGGCTGCGGGAGTAGGCGATGTCACAGTGTGCGGACCATGGAGACCACTTCGTTCCAGGTCGAGCGCGACGGGGTCGTCCTCGACGGCGAGCAGGCCGGCGACGGCCCGCCGATAGTCCTCCTTCACGGGCTCTCCGCCACGCGGCGCAACGTCGTGCAGGGCTCGCGGCACCTCATCAAGCGCGGCTACCGCCTCATCGCCTACGACGCGCGCGGCCACGGCGCCTCGTCGCCCGGGCAGAGCTACGACTACGCCGAGCTCGTGGACGACCTCGAGGCGGTCCTCGAGCACCTCGGCATCGAGCGCACCTCGCTCGTGGGCAGCTCCATGGGCGCCGCGACGGCGATGGCGTTCACGCTCGAGCACCCCGAGCGCGTGGCGGCCCTCGTCCAGATCACCCCTGCCTACACGGGCTACGCCCGCACCGGCGACGTGGACGGAGACTCCTGGGAGCGCATGGCGTCCGAGCTGGAGCGCGGCGGCGTCGACGCGTTCGTGGAGGTCGCCCAGCCCGACGGCCTGCCCGAGCGCTGGCGCGAGATCGCACGTGAGGCCACCCGCCAGCGCATGGAGCGCCATGACGACACCGCCGCGGTGGCGGCGGCGCTGCGGCAGGTGCCGCGCTCGGTGGCGTGGAAGGGGCTGGACGTGCTCAGCGAGCTCGACGTCCCGGTGCTGATCGTCGGCTCCCGGGACGAGGCCGACAGCCTGCACCCGCTCGCCGTGGCGGAGGAATACGATCGCAGGCTCCCGAGGAGCGAGCTCGTGGTCGAGGACAGGGGAAAATCGCCGCTTGCGTGGCAGGGGGCCCGGCTCTCGGGAGAGATCGGCGACTTCCTCGAGCGGCATGGGTATTCGTAGCCTGCTGGTGCCACTTGCGGCCGTAGCGCTCGCGCTCGGCGGCTGCAGCGACGAAGAGCAGAGGGTCGACGGCAGCGGCTACACCTACGCCGTGCCCGATGGATGGGAGGACGCCTCGGACGAGGCTTCGGACATCGACCTCAACGTCGAGGGGGTCCTCGTCGACTCGGCCGTGATCGGGGATCGCGAGGACGAGTTCACGACGAACGTCAACGTCGTCCGCGAGGAAGGCGTGCCGGACGGGGTCACGGCGCGGCAGTACCGGGAGGTCAGCATCGCGAACCTGCGCGACCCGGCGGCGGCCGGGTTCCCGCCGGAGGTCGTGGACGAGCTGGAGGACATCGACCTGGGGAGCCTCGAGGCAGTGCCGGATACCGAGCTCAATGGCCGCGAGGCGGCGTCCTGGGAGTACAGAGACAGCAGCTCGGGCGGGGCCGAGACGCAGGTGCGGCAGGTGGCGGCCGTTCGCGACGGCGCCGCCTACATCTTGACGCTCACGGCGGTGCCCGACGCCTTCGAGGACGCGACCCCAGCGCTCGACGAGGTCGTCGAGACCTGGGATTGGGAGTAGGCCGCCGTCACCCGTACAGGACGCTGCCCAGGCGCACGATCGTCGCGCCCTCCTCCACGGCCACCTCGTAGTCCTGCGACGTACCCATCGAGAGCCGCTCGAGGCCGTGCTCGGCGGCCAGCTCCGCCAGGCGGGCGAAGTGGCGCCGGCTGTCCTCCGGGGCCTCGGCGAAGGGCGGCATCGTCATCAGACCCGTGACGTGACAGGGGCAGCGGTCGATGTAGGACGCGAGCTCTGACGGGTCCACCCCCTCCTTGGAGTCCTCGCCCGCCACGTTCACCTGGATCAGCACCTCCGGCGCCGGGTTCCGCTCGAGTCGCCTCAGGGCCGACTCCGACGCGATCGAGTGGATCAGCCGCACGTTCGGTGAGATGTCCTTCAGCTTGCGGCTCTGGAGGGCGCCGATGAAATCCCACGTGAATAGATCGCGGTGCGCCTCCTGCTTGGCGAGGAGGTCCTGGGCGCGGTTCTCCCCCACCAGCTCGATGCCCGCCTCCGCCAGCGCGGGCAGGTCGGCGGCCTCGACGTACTTCGTGGCCGCCAGCACCTCCACGTCCAGCCCAATCCGCTCTCGCACCCGCTCGAGGTTGCGGCGGACCGTCTCAGCGTCCATCGAGCACGACCATCCCCGCCTGGCGCCCGGTGAGCCCGTCGTCGCGGCGGTGGGAGAAGTAGAGGTCCGGGTGGCAGCTTGTGCAGCAGTCGAGGTGCTCGATCGCTGTCACGCCCGCCGCGGCGAGCCGGGCGTCGATCACCTTGCGCAGGTCGAGCATGCGGCCGTCGGCGGCGCCCCGAACGTCCTCGAACTCGGCGAGGACCTCGGGACCGACCTCGTAGCAGCAGCCGCCGATGCCCGGCCCGACGGCCGCGGCTGGCGGTCGCTCGAAGCGCTCGACGGCTTTCTCGACGATGCCGCCCGCGAGCGGGCGCCAGCCGCAGTGCAGCATGGCCGCCTGGTTGCCGTCCGAGAGGGCGACGGGGAAGCAGTCGGCCACGAGGACGAGCAGTCCCAGTCCGCGCTCGGTCGTCAGGTGCCCGTCAACGCGCGGGAGCTGCTTCCCGCCGGGCTCCGCGTAGACGTTCTGGGGATCGGGACCCTCCCAGTCCCGGAGGTCGCTGTCGTGGACCTGCCACCCCATCACGATCCGCTCGGGCTGCACGCGCGCCCCGTGCGCGAGCCGGCGCCGGTTCGCGGCGACGTTCTGGGGCTCGTCGTCGGTGAGGATCCCGAGGTTGAGCGAGCGGTAGGGGCCGTCGGAGACGCCGCCTTTGCGCGTCGAGAAGAGGGCCCGGGCGCCGGGGAGCGGGAGCTCGTCGAAGAGCTCGCTCATTCCGCCTCGCTCCGGGCGAGCGCCAGCGCCGTCTCGAGCTCCTCGTCGCGTCCGTCCACGAGGCCGTCGAGCTTGCGCCGGAGCGTCTCCTCGAGCGCCCGGCCGATCGCCGGGCCCTCAGGCACGCCCGCCTCCAACAGGTCGTCGCCGCCGATCTCCAGGCCCACGGCGCTCAGGGACGTGGCCCAGCGGAGCACCGGCTCCGACGGCGCCCCTAGCGCCAGCGCCAACGCGAGCGCCTCCGGCGGCTCGCTGCCCAGGAGCGCCCGCAGCTCCGACGGCGTGTGCTCCCGCTCCCGCAGCGCCGTGCACAGGCGCGGCGCAACGCGCGCTGCGCGCGCCACGGCGTCGCGGTCGCGCGCCTCGAGCGGCAGCGCCGACACCCAGAGGTCCAGCTCCTGCGGATCACCGACCACCATCGCCGCCAGCTCCGACGCCACCCGGTTCGCGCCAAGCGTGACGGCGCCGAGCGCCGCGGACGCCACCTGCTCCGGGTCGGGGTCGAGCGCGGGGTGCAGCGCCGTATGGATCTCGAGGTCCTTGAGCCTCCTCACCGCCGCGGGCGCCTCGGTCTCCTCCAGGATCTTGACGAGCTCCCGCCCGGTGCGGTCTGCCGACACCGTCGCGAGCGCCTCCGACGCCACCGCCTCGCGCGCGAGCACCTCGGTGTCCGGATCGAAGCTGAAGCCCAGGCGCGCCTCGAACCTCACGCCGCGCAGGAGCCGGGTCGGGTCATCGCGGAAGCTCTGGTCGTGAAGCACGCGCAGCAGGCCGGCGTCGAGGTCGGAGACCCCACCGTGGGGATCGTAGAGGTGGCCCAGATCGTCGCCCTTGAGGGCGATCGCCATGGCGTTGACGGCGAAATCGCGGCGGGCCAGGTCCTCACGCAGGGAGGCCGCCTCCACCCGCGGCAGCGCGCCGGGCTCGTCGTATGTCTCCTTGCGCGACGTGACGAGGTCGACCTCCACGTCGCCGATCCTGACGATCGCGGTGCGGAATCGCTCGTACTCGCGCACCTCGCCCCGGAGCCGGTCCGCAAGGGCTCGCGCCACGAGGGGCGCGTCGCCCTCCACGGCAAGATCCGGCCCGCGCTCGGGCAGCTCGCCGCGCAAGAGGTCCCGCACCCAGCCTCCGACCAGGTATGTCGGCGGCAGCCCGTCCAGCGCCGTCAGGAGGCGCTCCATGCCGGGCAGGCGCCGGACTCGCTCGCGCAGCTCCACCGTGCTCACAGCCGCACCGGGATCCGCGCCGCTCGCATGCGCTCCTTCGCCTCGCGCACCGTGTACCGGCCGTAGTGGAAGATCGAGGCGCAGAGGACGGCGTCGGCGCCCCCCTCGTTCACCGCCTCCACCAGGTGGTCCAGCTCTCCGGCGCCGCCGCTTGCGATCACCGGCACGTCCACGGCGTCCGCCACCGCCCGCGTCAGCTCGAGCTCGTAGCCGTCCTCGGTACCGTCGCGATCCATGCTCGTCAGGAGGATCTCGCCGGCGCCGCGCTCCACGCCCTCGCGGGCCCATTCGATCGCGTCGCGGCCGACCGGCCGCCGCCCGCCCTCCACGTAGACCGCGTAGGAGCCGTCCTCCTCGCGCCGCGCGTCGATCGCCAGCACCACGCACTGCGCCCCGAACACCTCTGCCATCTCGCCCAGGAGCTCCGGCCGGGCGACCGCAGCGGAGTTGACTGACACCTTGTCCGCCCCCGCGTCCAGCACCGCCTGGGCGTCGCGTGCCGACCGCACACCGCCGCCGATCGTAAACGGGATGAACACGTCGTCGGCGCAGCGCCGCGCCAGCTCGGCGACCGTCTCGCGCCGCTCGTGCGACGCGGTGATGTCGAGGAAGACGATCTCGTCGGCCCCCTCGTCCTGGTAGCGCACGGCCAGCTCGACAGGGTCGCCCGCGTCGCGCAGGTCCACGAACTCGACGCCCTTGACGACGCGGCCCTTGTCCACGTCGAGGCAGGGGATCACCCGGCGTAGCAGCATCAGTCCAGCGCGGCCTGCCCCTCGCGCACCGTGAAGCGTCCCTCGTAGAGCGCCTTGCCGGAGATGACGCCGGCCAGGTTCACGAGGCGGAGCTCGCACAGCGCCACGAGGTCCTGGAGCGAGCCGATCCCGCCCGAGTAGAGGAAGCGCCCGCGCACGGCCTCCGACACGCGCCGCACCTCGTCCAGGTCCGGTCCCTCGAGCATCCCGTCGCGGTCCACGTTCGTGTACACGAACCGGGTGGCACCCTGTTGCTGCAGGCGGCGGATGGCGTCCTCGCCGCGCGCCTGAGTCTCCCGCGTCCAGCCGGCGACGGACACCCGCCCGCCGCGCACGTCCACCCCTACGAGGATCCGCGAGGTGAAGGCCGTCAGCGCCTCGTCGAGCAGCTCGGGGTCCGTGAAGGCCGCCGTGCCGAGCACCACCCGCGCCACGCCCGCCGAGAGCGCGCGCCTGATCGATGCGATCGACCGCAGCCCGCCGCCCAGCTCGACCGGAACGTCCAGCTCGCCGGCGATCCGCTCGACGTGGTGCAGGTTCACGGGCTCCCCCTCGCGCGCCCCGTCGAGGTCGACCACGTGCAGGAAGCGAGCGCCCGCCTCGACGAACGAGCGCGCCGCCTCGAGCGGGTCGTCGGCGTAGACGGTCTCATCGGCGAAGTCGCCCTGGCGCAGGCGCACGGCCCTTCCGTCGCGGATGTCCACCGCCGGCAGGAGGATCATGAAAGCCGCAGGAAGTTGCGCAGCAGGCGCAGGCCGTCCGGCCCGGACTTCTCCGGATGCGACTGCAGCCCGTACACCGGCGGCCGCTCCACCACGCTCACGAACTCACCGCCGTACTCCGCCGTGCCGAGCACGTCCTCCGGGTCGGAAGGCCGCGGCGCGAACGAGTTCGCGTGGTAGAAGGCGCAGGGATCAGGCAGCCCGTTGTTCAGCCGGCTGCGCCTCTTCCAGGCGACCGGGTTCCAGCCGATCTGGGGCACCTTCAGCCCGTCCGCGCGCAACCGCTCCACTCGCCCGCGGAGCAGCCCGATCCCCTCCGCTCCGCCGTGCTCCTCTGTGCCCTCGAACAGCAGCTGCATGCCCATGCACAGGCCCAGGACCGGCACGCCCGCCTCCACCCGCTCCCGCAGCAGCTGGTCGAGGCCCAGGCGGCGCACCTGCTCCATCGCCTTCGGCATCGCCCCGACCCCGGGAAGCACGATCGCGCTCGCCTGCCGGGTGCGATCGTGATCGTGCGTGAGCACGGGCTCCGCCCCCACGTGCTCGAACGCCTTGGCGACCGACCGCAGGTTGCCCATCCCGTAGTCGAGGATGGCGATCACAGGAGGCCCTTGGTGGAGGGCACGCCCTGCACCCGCGGGTCCTCCGACACTGCATCGCGCAGCGCCCGCGCGAAGGCCTTGAACGACGCCTCGACCATGTGGTGGGCGTTCGCGCCCGCGTCGACGCTCACGTGCACGGTCAGCTTGGCCGTGTTCGCCACGGCGCGGAGGAACTCCTCGGCGAGGTCGGTGTCGAAGTCCGCGACCCGCTCGGCTGGGAACGACCCCTCGAACGTCGCGTAGGGCCGCCCGGAAATGTCGATCGCGCACGACGCCCGCGCCTCGTCCATCGGCACGACCGCGTGGCCGAAGCGGCGGATACCGGAGCGGTCGCCGAGCGCCTCGTCGAGCGCCTCGCCGAGCGCCAGTCCCGTGTCCTCCACGGTGTGGTGCGGGCCGGTTTCGAGGTCGCCCTGCACCTGGACGTCGAGGTCGAGGCCGGCGTGGCGGGCCACGGCGTCCAGGAGGTGGTCGAAGAAGCCGACCCCGGTGTGGCGCTCGCCTGCCCCCGTCCCGTCCAGGGCCAGTGAGAGCGAGACGTCGGTCTCGCCGGTGACTCGGTGGGTGTGGGCGGTACGGCTCACGCGCGGCGCTCCATCGACTCGGCGTGCAGGGGAAAGCCCTCGGCCCGGGCCAGGGCGGCGCCGGCGGGCGCGAGGCGGGCTGGCGCCTCGCCGGGCAAGGATACGCGAGCCATGCGGCGCCGGAACGTGGCCGGCGACAGCGCCGACCCGAAGCGAGCGGCTCCGCCCGTCGGAAGCACGTGGTTCGAGCCGGCGACGTAGTCGCCGAAGGCGGTGCCGGCGCCGGGGCCGACGAACACGCACCCGGCACGGGTCACGCGGTCCGCGAGGGCCTCGGCCTCCTCGCCCACCAGCTGGAGGTGCTCCGGGGCGATCTCCTCCGCGGCCTGCAGGCCGGCAAGCGCGCTCTCCACCTCCATCGCCTCTACCTCGGGTACCCGCTGCGCCACGGCCTGGATCAGCGCGGGCTCCGGCGAGATGAGCCAGAGCGGGCTGTCGGGACCGTGCTCCGCCTGTGCCAGGAGGTCGAGGACGATCAGCTCGGGGTCCGCGCCCACAGTGGCGAGCACGGCCAGCTCGCTCGGGCCGGCGAGCCCGTCGATCCCGACCTGCCCGACGACCTGGCGCTTCGCCTCGGTCACCCACGGATTGCCGGGCCCGACGATGACGTCGACGGCCGGCACGGACTCGGTGCCGAAGGCGAGCGCCGCGATGGCCTGCGCTCCACCCATCCGGTAGACCTCCGTGACCCCGCACAGCACGCACGCCGCCAGGATCGCCGGATGCGCGCGCCCGCCGGGGCCCGGCGGCGCGCACACCGCCACCTGCTGGACGCCCGCCACCCGGGCGGTAACTGCGGCCATGACGACGCTGGACGGATACGGCGCCCGGCCACCCGGCACGTAGACGCCGGCGCGCCGCACCGGCACCTCGGCCACCTCCACTCGCTGCCCCTCCGGCAGGTCCACCGCGACCGGATCGCGCAGCTGCGCCTCCGCCACGGCCCGCACGTTGGCGATCGCCGTGCGCAGGCCGTTCAGGACGTCCCGTTCGAGGACGCCGACGGAACCCTCGAGCTCGCGCGGCTCGACACGCAGCTCCTCCGGCCCCAGCTCGGAGTTGTCGAAGCGCTCGGTGAAGCCGATGACGGCCGCGTCGCCGCCGGCCCGCACCTCGTCGAGTATGTCCCGGACGGCTCGCTCGAACTCGTCGTTCCGCTCGGGCCGGCGGCCGCTCACGAGCGGATCCTCTCCACGATCCGGTCGATCTCGGCGGCCCTCAGCTTGTGCGCCACCGGGTTCGCGATCAGCCGGGCGGTGCAGGTTCCGATCTCCTCCACCACCCGCAGCCCGTTCTCCTCGAGCGTGCGGCCGGTCGCGGTGAGGTCGACGATCCCGTCCACCAGGCCGGTCAGCGGAGCCAGCTCCACCGAGCCCTTCACCTCCACGATCTCCGCCTGGCGGCCGGTATCCGCGAAGTGGCGAGCGGCGACGCGGGGGTACTTGGTCGCGATCCGCACCCTCCCGAGCCGGCGCAGCGCCGAGCCGATGGGATCGCCGTCGCGCGCCGCCACCACCATCCGGCAGCGGCCGAAGCCCAGGTCGAGCAGCTCGTAGACGTGGCGGTGGGACTGCTCGAGCAGCACGTCCTTGCCGGTCACTCCGACATCGGCCGAGCCGTGCTCGACGTAGGTGGGCACGTCCGACGGCCGCATGGTCACGATGCCCGCCTCGGCGAAGAGCAGCTTGCGGTCGTTCGAGCGCACCTCGGCGGTGTCGACCCCGAGCGTGTCGAGGAGGTCGAGCGTGCCGCCGAAGAGCGCGCCGCGAGGCACCGCGATCGTGAGGCCGCTCATGCGAGCGCCTCCTCCGCCGCCTGTGCCAGATGCACGCGTTGGAGATCGAGCGCCACGCCGCACGCCGGCAGCGGACGCCCGAAGCGCCCGAGCAGGTCGTCGTAGCGGCCGCCGCCGCCCAGCGCGAACCCCACGGCGGGGTCGTACACCTCGAACACGGCGCCGGTGTAGTAGCCGAGCTCCCGCACGAGGCCGAGATCGAAGATCACCCGGTCGGCCACCCCGCGCTGCTCCAGCGTCGCGTGCAGGGGCCGCAGGCCCTCGGCGTGCTCGAGCACCTCGGCGCCGCCGCGCAGCTCGGGCAGCCCGACCAGGAGGTCGCGCTCGGGCAGGTCCGAGACCACCCGCTCCAGCCCGACCAGGTCGCGCCGCGACAGGCACTCCATCAGCGCCATGTGCCGGTCCTCCGGCACCTCGAGATCCCGCAGCAGCGTCCGGTAGAGCGAGCCGTCCCCGACGCCCACGCGGTGCCTCCGCAGTCCCGCGGCGTCGAGCGCGGCGATGGTCAGCGCCACCACCTCGGCGTCGCCCTCGGGACCATCGGCCCCGATCAGCTCGAGGCCGCCCTGCAGGAACTCGCGCGGCTCCCCCACTCCGCGCTCGACGGCGCGCCATGCGTGCGCGAAGTAACAGAAGCGCAACGGGATCGCCGCCTCCGCATAGCGCGTCCCCACCACCCGGGCGATCGGGATCGTCATGTCCGACCGCAGCGCCAGCACCTCGCCCTGCTCGTCGAAGGTGCGGTAGCGCGCGCCCGCCGCCCGTTCCTCGCCCCGCCGCAGCAGCTCGTCGTACTCGAGTGCGGGGGTGTGCACCTCGCCGTACCCGGCCTCCTCGAGCGTCTCCCGCATGCGAGACGAGATCGCGCGCAGCTCGCGCATCTCGTCGGGCAGCACGTCTCTGGTGCCCGGCGGAATCGCGTTGCTCATGAGCGCCTCCCTGGGCTACGCGGGAACCCGCTCCGCCGCCACGCGCTCGATGCGCGCGCCGAGCGAGCGCAGCCGGTCGTCGATCCGCTCGTAGCCCCGGTCGATCTCGCGGATGTTCGCGATCTCGGAGGTGCCGTCCGCGCACAGCGCGGCGATGAGCAGGGCCATGCCCGCGCGGATGTCCGGGCTCGAGAGGCGCTCGCCGTGAAGCCGGCTCGGGCCGCTGACGACCGCGCGGTGCGGGTCGCAGACGATCACCCGAGCGCCCATCGAGACGAGCTTGTCGACGAAGAACAAGCGGTTCTCGAACATCTTCTCGTGAATCAAGACCATGCCCGCGGCCTGGGTGGCGAGCGCGAGCGCGATGCTCGTGAGGTCGGCGGGGAACGCCGGCCACGGGCCGTCCTCGATCTTCGAGATCGCGTCGCCCTCGTCGTCGCGCACGCGCAGCTCCTGCTCCGGCGGGACGACGATGTCGTCGCCGTCGTAGTCGACCCGGCAGCCGAGCCGCTCGAACGCCATCCGCGTCATGCGGAGGTCGTCGGTCACGCCGCCCGCGATCCGGAGCTCGCCGCCGGTGACCGCCGCGAGCGCGATGAAGCTTCCGATCTCGATGTAGTCGGGACCAATGGTGTAGTCGGCGCCGCCGAGCCT
>JBKGUS010000571.1:0-11203 GCA_046462295.1 Thermoleophilaceae bacterium
GCCGGGCGGTCTTGGAAGAACGTGACCGCGATCAGGTCACGGGCTCGAGCTGGCGGCAGCGCTCCTCGATCGCCTTGCGGATCTGCTTCGACACCGCCGGCAGCTCACGCTCTATGTGGCGGAACGAGGAGCCGGTGAGCACCAGCACCCTGACGGGTGAGGTGGCGACCACAGAAGCGTTGCGGGTCACCTGGCCGATCAGCCCCATCTCGCCGAAGAAGTCGCCGGGACCGAGCTCCGCGAGCAGCTGGTCGCCGCGCCTCACTTCGGCCGTGCCCTCCTCGAGGGCGAAGAACTCGTACGCGAACTCCCCCTCGCGCACAAGGTGGCGGCCGGGCTCGACCTCGACCTCGTCGGCCTGCCGGGCCACCTCACGGCGCTCCTTCTTCCCGAGCCCTTCGAACAGCGGAATCGCTCGCAGCCGTGCTTCGTCCATGTCTCGCTCCCTAGTCCGGGATCAGGCCCTCTCCGGTGAACTCGCCCTTCGCCTCCTCGAAGGTCACGTCGCGAGGCGGCAGGATCACGTCCGACTCCACCAGCTCGTCGTCGTCGAGCGCGTTGCCGTCGCTCGCCACGAGCTCGAGCATCTGCGACCAGAGCTCGCCGAAGCCGGCCTCGTCGCCCTGCTCGACCGCGCTGACGGCCCGGTTGTCGAGCTCGTTCAGACGCTCGGCGTCCTCGTCGGGCAGGCGGAACTGGCCTTCCCCCGAGATCCGGACGATCACGCGTTCTCCTTCCCCTGCTCGAGCGCGGGCGAGTCCTCGCCGCCCTGCCCGAGCTCGGTCTTCATCTTGGCGAGCTCGTCATCCACCTGCGCTCCGCTCGTGAGCTCCTTCAGCTGGCGGTCGATGTCGTCCTCGCCGCCGCCGAGCTGGGTGATGTCGTCGAACGTGCCGGCCGCCTCGAGCTCCTCGACCGCTCCGGCGCGGGCGCGCATCTGCTCCGTCTTGTCCTCGGCCCTCTGCATCGCGAGTCCGAGGTCGGCCATCTCCTCGCCCACTCCCGTGGCGGCCTCGCCGATCCGCACCTGGGCCTCGGCGGCGGAGTACTGGGCCTTGATGACCTCCTTCTTGGTGCGGAACTGCTCGATCTTCTGGCGCAGCTTCTGCTCGTTCGCGGTGAGCTGCTCCTGCTGGCCCTCGAGCTCCTTGACCTGAACGTCGAGCGTCTGCAGCTCGGTCTGGGCGAGCGTCTTGCGCTCGAGCGCCGTACGGGCGAGTGGCTCGTTGCCCTGGGCCAGCGCCTGGCGCGCCTGGGTGTCGAGCTTCACGACCTGCTGCTCGAGCTTCCCGGACTGCATCTGCAGCCGCTTCTTGGCAGTGACGACGTCGGCGATGCCCTTCTTGACGTTCTGGAGCATCTCGACCTGCTTCTGATAGCCGTAGTCGAGCGTCTCGCCGGGATCCTCGGCCCGGTCGAGCATCTTCGAGATCTTCGCCTTGATGACGGTGGACATGCGCCCGCCAAGCCCTGGCATCCGCTTCTCCTTCGACGGGTGGATTACTTAGGGACCTAGACTAGCCGCCGTGGAGCCCCGCCCACCGTCCCGATCGAGCTCCGTGCTGAGCCGGTGGATGGGGATCGGCGACGCCAACACGTCCGGCAACGTCCACGGTGGAGTGATCATGCACCTCTGCGACGAGGTGGCCGGCATCGCCGCCGTGCGCCACTCGGGCCTGCGGGTCGTGACGGCGGCGATGGACCGGATGACTTTCCTGCACCCCGTGTACGTCGGGAACCTGCTGACCGTGAAGGCCACGGTAAACGCAGCCTGGCGCAGCTCGACGGAGGTGGGCGTGCGGGTGGAGGCGGAGGACGTGCGAACCGGCGAGGTGACCCATACCTCGACCGCCTACCTGACGATGGTCGCGCTGGACGACGAGGGCCGTCCCGCCCCCGTGCCCGGCGTCGCGCCCGAGACGCCCGACGAGCAGCGGCGGGCGCGCGAAGCCCAGCTGCGGCGCGACAATCGGCTCGCCGAGCGGCGGTCGATCGAAGCCGACCGAAGCTAGACGACCGGCCCCGTCGGCTCGGGCTCCTCCGGCAGCTGGCGCCACTCCGTGAACTTGCCCTCCGTGATCGTGAACCGGACCTTGACGATGCCCGAGCAGGGGCCGCCCGGCCCGGCCCGCAGCCGGAAGGAGGCGAGCGACTTCGGGCCCGGCTCGTCCTGCACGCCCGCGAGGTCGGCGCGGCAAGGCAGGGAGGCGTTGAAGATCCTCGCGGCCGCCCGGCTGCGCAGCCGGAACGGGTCGCCCTGGTCGATGATGGCGCCGACCGCGAAGTAGTCGGCCGCTCCGGTGTAGTCGTCGCGCCCGAGGGCGAGCAGCCAGCCGCGGATCACCCGCTTCTCGTATTCCCCCCCGCTCTGGCTCGGCGGCGGCAGCGGCTCGGGGTCGGGCTCGCTCTCCTCGGAGCACCCGCCCAGGAGGGCGAGGCCGGCGAGCGCGAGGAGGATGCGGCGCATCAGCCCGCCGCCGTTCGCTCGAGCCTTCGGCGCAGCTCATCGCCGCGTCCCGACGCCACCGCCCGCGCGGCGCGCTTCTCGCTCAGCTCGACCCCGCGCGCGTGAGCCAGCTCGAGTAGCGTCTGCTTCTCCTCCGACTCGCGCCCCGCCTTCACGAACAGCCAGCCGAGCAGCACCACCGTGACGATGCTGCTCTCCACCATCATGATCGTGCCCGCCACCCCCTGATCCTGCAGCGGCGAGATGTCCCACTCGGCCTGGCCGGGCCGGTAGTCGGGGTAGAAGACGGTCTCCGACCACAGGAACACGTTGCCGAGCAGCGCGCCCGTGAACCGCACGCCGACGATGTAGAGCAGCCGCGCGCCGTTCCCGAACCACTCCGGCTGGGGGAGCGGGCCGAGCAGCGCCAGCCACATCGTGAAGCCGAAGAACACGAAGCTCCCGTGCTGGAGAGCGTGCACGGGCTCCGAGGAGAGCGCGGCCTGGTAGAGGACCGGCAGGTGCCAGACGTAAAGGTCGATCGCCCACAGCGCGAACGCGACAACCGGGTGGGCCAGCACGCGCAGGCTCCGCGCGAGCCGCGTGGCGAGGATGGGCTGCAGGAGTGGCCCGGTCAGGCCCAGCACCATGAGCAGCGCGGCCAGGTCGGCCATCAGCACGTGCTGGGCCATGTGGGCGAGGATCAGCTCCTCGCCGATGTGCGCCATGGGCGAGACGAGCGCCACCACCACGAGCGCGATCCCGGCGGTGAAGCAGAGCGTCCGCCACAGCGGCACGGGCCGGCCCTGCCGCGCGAGCGTCCGAGTGCGCACCGCGTACGCCGCCAGCGCGGCGAACGCCGGCAGCAGCTGCAGCGGCTCCAGCACGCCGCCGCCCACGTGGGCGAGCGGGACGATCACGCTCCGAGGATACGGCGCGGAGGCCCGCGCCGGACGCTGTCTACGCGGCAGGCAGCGTGGCAGCGCCGTCGCGGACCATGTCGCCCGTGGCGTTCCCCGGCGCCTGCTGCAGCACTTCGACCGCGGCCTCCATCCGCTGCTGGTACTCGGCGCGCTGCATGCGCGAGATCACGAGCCGCTGGACCTGGGCCGTGCCCTCGAAGATCTGGTAGATCTTGGCGTCTCTGTAGAACTTCTCCAGGGGGCAGTCGGTCGTCTGCGCGAAGGGCCCCACGATGTCCATCAGCGTGCTGGTGGCCCACATCGCCACGTCGCCCGCCTTCAGCTTGGACATCGAGCCCTGGCCGCCGGTCATCGGCACGCCGTTGCGGCCCATCCAGGCGGCGCGCCAGACGAGCAGGCGCGCGGCCTCGATCTCGGTGGCCACGTCCGCGAGCACCTGCTGGACCCGCTGCTGCTCGAGCAGCGCCGTGCCCTCCTCGACCTTGCCCTCCAGGTACTCGAGCGTCCACTCGTAGGCGGCCTGCGCGATCCCGAGCGCCGAGGCGCCGACCAGCGGGCGGGTCAGCTCGAACGTCGCGAGCGCGTTCGACGAGCGGCCCGTGGACTGCCCGGAGCGCGCGCGCTCCAGCTTCCGCTCGAGCTTCTCGCGGCCGCCCAGCAGGAACTCGTCCGGCACGCGGCAGTCCTCCAGGATGACCTCGGAGGTCTGCGAGGCGCGGATGCCGAGCTTCGACTCCTTCTTGCCCATCGACAGGCCGGGCGTGTCCTTCGGGACGACGAACGAGGCCTGGCCGCGGTGGCCGAGCTCCGGATCGACGGTGGCGACGATCACGGTCACGTCCGCGATCCCGCCGTTGGTGATGAAGACCTTGGTGCCGTTCAGGACCCACTCGTCGCCGTCCTGCTCGGCGGTGGTGCGCAGCGAGCGCACGTCCGAGCCGGCGCTCGGCTCGGTCACCGCGTAGGCGCCGAGCTTGATCTCGTCGCCCAGGCCGAAGCACTCGGGCACCCAGCGCGCGATCTGCTCGGGCGTGCCGGAGCTGGCGATGCCAGCCGCCGCCAGCGATCCGCCCTGGATCGCGAGCGCGATGCCGGCGCAGCCCCAGTGCAGCTCCTCGGCGTAGATGCAGCCGAACAACCCGTCGGGGTCGGTGCCCATCTTCTGGATGTGGTCGAGCCCGTGGAGGCCCCATTCGCGGGCTGCGCGGATGCTCTCCCAGGGCACGCTCTCGTCGCGGTCGTGCTCGGCGGCGACCGGGCGGATCACCTCGCGCGCGAAGCGCCGGCAGTGCGCCTGGTACTCCCGCTGTTCGTCATTGAGCCTGAAATCCACGAGGTTCCCTGCCTCCCGGCCGCATTGACTGACCAGTCAATCGTACATGGACGTGCCACCGGCTGCGACAGGCCTGGCTAATCTGCGCCGCGATGCGCCGCCTCGTCCCCGCGCTCGCCCTGCTCGCCCTCCTCGGCGGCTGCTCGCTCGGCGACAACGAGAGCTCGCGCCCGCCGCAGCTAGGGGTGGAGGCCGAGGACGAGGAGGCCGCGGAGAAGCTCGGGTTCCCGTCGAGCGCCACGCGCAACACGATCAGGGTGGGTGGCAGCGACGCCGCGGCGGACGCCGCCGGCGTGGCCGGCGCCCTGTATCCGGCCACGGGGACGAGCGACCGCCCCACTGCCGTGGTGCTGGTGGACCAGGACGACTGGCAGTCCGCGATCGCGGCCTCGGTTCTCGCCGGCCCGCCGATCGGCGCGCCGCTCCTGCTCTCGGACGGGAACGAGCTGCCGGCGGTGAGCGAGGACACGCTCGAGCGGCTGGATCCGCGCGGCTCGGATCTGTCCGAGGACGCCCAGGTGATCCGCATCGGCCCCGATGTGGCCCGGCCGGAGGGGTACAAGACCGCCGTGGTCCAGGGCGAGGACCCGTACGAGCGCGCCGCGGCCATCGACCGCTTCTTCTCCGCGGCGAAGGGCCGTCCGTCGAACGACGTGGTGCTCTACTCGGGCGAGCGTGCCGAGTGGGCGATGCCGGCGGCGTCCTGGGCGGCACGCTCCGGCGACGCCGTCCTGCCGGTCGAGGCGGACTCCATCCCGCGCCCGGTCGCGCGCGCCCTGGCCGAGCACGAGCGGCCCAACGTGTACCTGCTCGGCCCGCGGCGGGTCATCTCGGAGCAGGTGGCCGACGAGCTCCGGGAGCGGAAGCTCGCGCGGTCGGTGAACAGGATCGAGGGCGAGACCCCGGTTGAGAACGCGATCGCGTTCGCGCGCTACGAGAAGGGCGACTTCGGCTGGGGGGTGAACATCCCGGGCTACAACTTCGCGATCGCGAGCACGGCGCGGCCGGCCGACGCGGCCGCGGCCGCCCCCCTCGCCACCCGCGGAGTGTTCGCGCCGCTGCTCCTGACGGATGACCCGGAGGCGCTGCCCGAGGCGCTCGAGAACTACCTGCTGAGCGTGCAGCCCGGCTACGAGCGGGACCCCCGCGACGCCGTCTACAACCGCGCCTGGATCCTCGGCGACGACACGGCGATCTCGGTGCGCCAGCAGGCGCAGGTGGACACGATCACCGAGCTGATCCCGGTGCAGGCCAATGCTCCGTAGGATGGCTTCCCGATGAGTGAGTTCGAGCGAGCCGACCGCTATCGGCGCGAGCCCACCGTGGAGGACGTGCGCCAGCTGATGGGCGCCTCCACCCCGCACTTCGCGCTCCAGATCCGCAACCGGATCCGGAACCTGATCGCCGGCCTGCCGGCCGACCACCCGGCTCGCGTCGAGGGCGAGCGGGAGATCGCGCGGCTCGACGAGCTCGCCTTCGGCTCCGAGCGGCGCGGCCCCATCCAGGAGCACGAGCGCGGCCTGCCGAGCTTTCCGGAAGAGGAGCAAGGATCTGCTGTAACCTCGTAGCGAACGTCACGAGGAGGAGCAATGGCTTGGGAGTTCCACGTCCTGGTCGTCGCCAACGTGACCGCGACCTCGGACGAGCTGCTCACCGCGCTGAAGGAGCGCGAGAAGCAGGGCGCCTGCCACTTCACGCTCCTGATGCCGCGCTCCGGGACCGGCGCCGCCGAGCGTCTCGAGGAGGCGCTCGAGGCGATGCGCGCCGCGGGCCTCGGCAAGGTGGACGGCCGCGTCGGCGACCCCGACCCGGTGGTGGCTGCCATGGAGACCTGGGACCCAATGACGTTCGATGAGATCGTCGTCTCCACCCTCCCCACCGGCGTCTCCCGCTGGCTCGGCCTGGACCTGCCGCGGCGCCTGGAGAAGCTGACCGGGGTCACCGTTCGGCACGTCGTCGCCGAGCCGCAGCGCGACGTGCGCTGGGAGCGCCCGCCGGAGCACGCCGACTACGGCGTGCTGTCCCCCCTGGCCGCGGCGCTCACGCGGCGCTGACGGCGGCCTCGCGCGGCGCCGACAGCTCGGCGACCGCGTCGCGGTGCTCGCGCGCCGAGCCGTAGAGCAGCGCGTCGACCTTGGCGCGCTTCAGGAAGAAGTGCAGGTCGTGCTCCCAGGTGAAGCCGATGCCGCCGTGCACCTGGAGGGCCGACGTGCACACACGCCAGCCCGCGTCCGACGCGAACGCCTTCGCCATGCAGGCCGCCAGCGGCAGCGTCTCCGGCTCGGCATCCCCGCACCAGGCCGCGTAGTAGCTCGCCGAGCGCGCGCCCTCGGTCTCGAGCAGCATCTGCGCGCAACGGTGCGACACCGCCTGGTAGGAGCCGATCGGGCGCCCGAACTGCTTGCGGTCGCGCGCGTACTCGACCGCCATCTCCATGGCCCGCTGGGAGATGCCGGTCAGCTCGGCGGCCAGCGCCGCCGCCACGCGCGAGATCCCCGGTATGCGGTCCCCCTCGAGCGCCTCGCCGGCGTCGCCGCGCACGCGGCAGAAGCGGCGCGTCGCGTCCATCGTGGCCACAGGCTCGACCTCGGCCTGCGTCCGCTCCACAATCCGTGCACCCTCGTGGCCGAGCAGCAGGATCACCTCGGCCGAGTCGGCGTCGGGCACGAGCTTCGCCTCGCCGTCGTCCTTAAGCAGCCCGACCGTCCCGCGCGCCTCGCCCGAGGCGATCCCGGGCAGCCAGCGCTCCTTCTGCCCCTCGCTTCCAGCCGACGCCAGCACCAAGCCCGCCGCGGTGTTCGAGAGGAACGGCAGCGGCGCGAGCGCGTAGCCGAGCTCCTCCATCAGGATGATCAGCTCGACGGTGCCAAGCCCCTGGCCGCCGTGCTCCTCCCCGATGAAGATGCCGGGCCAGCCGAGCTCGCAGAGCTCCTTCCAGGCGGCGTCGTCGTACTTGCCGGCCTCGGCCAGCTCGCGCACCCGCTCCATCTTGAAGCGCTCCGCCAGCAGCTCCTTGGCGGTGCGCTTGATCGCGTGCTGGTCGTCTGAGAAATCGAAGTTCACGGTCGCCTCCCGCTATCGCAGCTTCGGCAGGCCGAGCACCCGCTCGGCGACGATGTTCTTGAGGATCTCGGTCGTGCCGCCCTCGATCGAGTTGGCCCGCGAGCGCAGCAGGCGGTAGGTCCAGGGCGACTCCCAGTACGCCCCTTCCTCGCCGAGGATCTCGACGGCGAGCTCGGTCAGCGTCTGGTTGATCTCGCCCCACTGCCACTTGGGGAGCGAGCCCTCCGGCCCCGGCACGCCGCGCTTCATGATCTGCGTGAGGCCGCGCCAGGAGTTCAGCCGCAGCAGCTCGACCTCGATCGTGAGCTGGGCGAGCTTCTGGCGGATCACGGGGTCCTCGTCGGCGCCGCGCTCTGCCGCGAGCTGCTTCAGCTCGTCCAGCGCGATCTTGACCCCGGCGGCCGACGAGGCGCCGAGGCCGGCGCGCTCGTTCATCAGCGTGGTGATCGCAACGGCCCAGCCGTTGCCCACGCCGCCGACCACGTTCTCGTCCGGGATCCGAGCCTCCTCCATGAAGAGCTCGTTGAACTCGGGCTCCTTCGTGATCTGGTGGAGGGGGCGGACCTGCACCGCGTCCTGCTCCATGTCCATGATGAAGTAGGTCAGCCCCTGGTGCTTCGGCGCGTCCTGGTCGGTGCGCGCGACGAGCATGCACCACTTGGCCTTTTGGGCGTAGGTGGTCCAGACCTTCTGGCCGGTCACGAGCCACTCGCCGTTCTTCTTGACCGCCTTCGTCTTGAGCGAGGCGAGGTCGGAGCCCGACTCCGGCTCCGAGAAGCCCTGGCACCAGATCTCCTCGCCCGTGAGGATCGGCTTGAGCCAGCGCTCCTTCTGCTCGTCTGAGCCGTGGGTGATCACCACGGGGCCGCCCATCACCATGCCGAGGATGTTCACCGGCGGCGGGGCCTTGGCGCGCGCCATCTCCTCGCCGAAGAGCGCCTGCTCGACGAGCGTGGCGCCGCGACCCCCGTACTCCTTCGGCCACGAGAACCCCGCATAGCCGGCCTCGTACAGCTTGCGCTGCCATGTGCGGCGGTGCTCGAAGCCGGCGTCGTCGCCGGGCGGATCCTCACCTGGGTGGTTCTCGGCGAGCCATGCCCGCAGCTCGTCGCGGAAAGCCTGTTCGGAGGGCGAGAGCGTGAGGTCCATGACGCAGTAATGTACCAGGGCGTACACAATGGAGGCAGCTCGCGACATTCCCCGCCGTCTCCCGCGCGGCGCCCACGGCCTGGACCCGGGAGTGGTCGCCGCGTCGCAGCGCACGCGGCTGCTCGAGGCGGTCGGACGGGCGGTGGCGGACAAGGGCTATGCGGGCGCGACGATCGACGACATCGTGCGCGGCGCGGGGGTCTCGAAGAAGACGTTCTACGACCACTTCAGCGACAAGCTCGACTGCTTCCTGGCCGCCTATGAGACCGCCAGCGACGAGCTGCTCACGCGCCTGCGAGAGGCGCAGTCGACGCCCGAGGGATGGCTGGACCGCACCCGTGCGGGAATCGTCGCCTACCTGCGCTGGCTTGCGGCGGAACCGGCGCTGGCGCGCGTGTTCCTCATCGAGGTGGCGGCCGCGGGGCCCGTGGCGGCCGAGCGCCGCGAGCGGATCCGCGACCGCTATGCGGATCTGCTGCGCGATCTCCAGGACGACGCCCGCGCGGAAAGCCCGGGGTTGCCTCGCCTGCCCGACGAGGTCTTCCACGCGCTGGTGGCGGCGGTCGACGAGGTGGTGGTGCGCCGCATCCGCGAGTCCGGCGGCGCCGACCTGCCCGAGCTCGAGGCGGTCCTGCTGCACCTCCACCTCGCGCTGCTCAGTAGCTCTTCGGCAACCCCAGCGAGTGCTCGGCCACGTAGTTCAGGATCATCTCGCGCGAGACGGGCGCGGTCCGGGTGAGCCGCACCCCCCACCACATGTCGCTCAGCCCGTACTCGAGCGCGAAGCCGTTGCCGCCGTGCGTCTGGATCGCGCGGCCACGCACTCGATCGCCGCCTCCGCGGCGCGCTCGTTGGCGTAGCCGGCCGCCTTCTCGAGCGCGCGCCGGCCCGCCCCGCACGCGATCGCGGCGCCCATGATGCGCTCCGGGTTGAGCCCGTCGAAGACAGGGCCGAGCCCGCCGCCCTCGCCGCCGATCACCCGCTCCTCCTCGAGCTCGACGTCGTCGAAGAAGAGCGTCCACTGCCTGTCCGGGCCGAGGTAGGGCATCGGGATGGCGTCGCGCGTGAAGCCCGGCGCGTCGACGTCCACGAGGCACAGCGACGGCAGGCCGAGCCCGCCGTGGGGCAGGCGGCTGCGCGCCACGACGAGCACGGCGTCGGCGTGCTCGACGCCTGAGATGTAGGTCTTCTGGCCGTTCAGCAGCAGACGCCCGTCGCGGCGCTCGAGCGAGGTGGCGAGGTTGTGCGAGTTGGTGCCGGCGTCCGGCTCGGTGATCGCGAAGGCCACCTTGGTGGTGCCGGCGGCGATCCCGCGCAGCCACCCCTCCTTCTGCTCCTCGGTGCCGTGCCGGGCGAGGATCGAGCCGACGATCGCCGGGGAGACGACGATCAGCAGCAGCGACTTGCCGGCCCCGGAGATCTCCTCTCCCACCGCCGCGAGGCCGGACATGCCGAGCCCGCCACCGCCCCACTCCTCGGGCACGTTCACGCCCAGGTAGCCCTTCTCCGCGAGCACGTCCCACAACTCGGTGGGCGGCTCGCCCGCGGCGTGCTTGCGGCGCGAGTAGTCGTCTGGGAAGGAGTCGCAGATGCCGCGCACGGCGGCGCGAATCTCGCGCTCCTCGTCGAAGGGGATCAGCTCCAGGCAGGCCACGCCGCCCGGCAGGCTACCTCCCCGTCAGCGCGGGACTATCCCCGTCCCGCGTTCTGCTTTGCGAGGTCGAGCTCGGCCTGCACGGTCTCGCGCTGGTCGTTCCACTTCAGGCGCTTCTCGAGGTACGGGATCGCCTCGTCCGGGTTGCCGGACCGGTTCAGCGACTTGCCGAGGTTGAAGAGCGCGTACGCGTAGTTGATGTCCTGGCTGTTCTCGGGCCACGACGCCACCGCCTGCTGGAGGATCGGCACGGCGCCGGCGTAGTCGCCGCTCTGCATCAGCGCGAAGCCCTCCTCGTTCAGCTGGGTGCCACGCGCCGGGTCGAATGAGCCCGTCTGCTCCTCGGGCGCGGGCTCCTGCGACTCCGGCTCCTCCGCGGGCGCCGGGGCCGACTCCGCGGGCTGCTCCTCCTCCTGGGGCTGTTGCTGCTGCTCCTGCTGCCCGTCCCGCTGCTGCTCGCGGCCGCCCTGGGCCTGCTGGCGCTCGCTCCCGCCGTCAGCCCGCTGCGGGTCGCCGCCGTCGCCGTCGCCCGAGGACAGCACCGCCGCGATCACCGTGGCCGTGGCAAGCACGAGCAAGATCAGCGCGAGCGCGATCACGCCGATGGGCCGCTTGCCGCGCGTGCCGCGCGAGCG